>NZ_JBHFKV010000002.1:0-244134 GCF_042879355.1 Photorhabdus sp. RM71S
GCGCAAGCGCTTTCCTGTTACCGCCCGACTTGCATGTGTTAGGCCTGCCGCCAGCGTTCAATCTGAGCCATGATCAAACTCTTCAATTCAAAGCTTGATGCTCAAAGAATTCACTGCGTAACGCTCTTTTGTTTGGCTAACTTTGTCGGCTTCACTGCGCTACACCTCGCCGTACTGAAGTACTGTCTCGGTGTTGCTCGCTGGCCTTCGCGTTATCCTGCCAAAATAACGTTACTAAATTATTTCGTAATGAATTAACTGTTGTTCACTCTTCAAGACTTTAAAACGTATTTTTTTGTGATACGGTCTTGTGAGTGCCCACACAGATTGTCTGATTAATTGTTAAAGAGCAGGCTGAATTAAAAAATGATATTCTCGTTCAGCCGGGCTGCGTATACTACGCTTTTCGCCCGCAGAGTCAAGCGCTTATTATCGCTTCCTCTGCCCGACCTCACAATGTTTATCAGCGTTGTGTCGGTCAGTGGTGGCGCATTATAGGGCGTTCTTTGGCGCTGGCAAGCGTTTATTTGAAAAAAACTTTTATTTGCGGATTTTTTCAACAAAATGATGATATAAAGAACAAAAAACCTATTTTTTGATGCCTTTAATTGCTTTAGGTAAGTCTGCAAGACTATTTATTATCAAATTAGCCGCTTGTTCAGCTTCAGTGTTAACGGGTTTACCTGTACGAACTAATACCTTAGTGCCAATTTTTGCCAGCGTCGCGACTTGCATATCTTCGAGTTTGTCACCAATCATAAAAGAAGCTGTCATATCGATACCAAGCTCCCTCTGCGCATCCAGCAACATACCCGGCTGCGGTTTACGGCAGTCACAACTCTTCTTATATTGCTCTTCAGTTGCATCTGGGTGATGAGGGCAATAATAGATGCCATCCAAATCCACACCACGGTCTGCTAGCGACCAATCCATCCATTCCGTCAGTTGCAAAAACTGCTCTTCATCGAAAATTCCACGGGCAATACCTGACTGGTTTGTGACTAACACCAGTGCATACCCCATCTTTTTCAATTCAATCATGGCTTCAATGACACCATCGATAAATTGAAAATCATCTATTTCATGTACATAACCATGATCGATATTTATTGTTCCGTCACGATCTAAAAATACGGCAGGAATACCTTGTGTCACCCGATTGCTCCAAAAATGCAAGAAGCCCCCAGTATCGCACGATTTAGCCATGAATGAGAATGCAGCAATTAATTTATTCATAGTTGACTTAGACGTCTAGACACCTTAACATCCGATTTAACAGGTGGTTTGCTTTCTCAAAAATGTTCAAGCTATCAATTTTCAAAATTTTTATAAAAATAAATAAGAATAAAAATGATAAAACTGTTACATATCAATAAAATATTCCAGCAGGGTGCCCGTTCTATTAACGCGCTTTCAGATATCAGCCTGCATGTTCCGCAAGGGCAAATTTACGGTGTTATTGGCTCATCCGGCGCAGGTAAAAGTACACTAATTCGCTGTGTAAATATGCTTGAGCGTCCAACTTCCGGGCAAGTATTGGTTAATGGTCAGGATTTAACTATCTTGTCTGATAGTGATTTAACTCGTGCACGTCGTCGTATCGGCATGATTTTCCAGCACTTCAATTTGCTGTCTTCAAGAACAGTGTTTGGCAACATAGCTTTACCTTTGGAATTGGATAACATTCCAAAGGCCGAAATCAAAAAACGGGTAGACGAGTTATTAGAGCTTGTTGGTCTTAAAGATAAGCATGATGCCTATCCAGCAAATCTCTCTGGCGGACAGAAGCAACGTGTTGCTATTGCCCGTGCCCTAGCTAATTCACCTAAAGTACTTTTATGTGATGAAGCAACCAGCGCTCTAGATCCTGCAACAACTCGTTCTATTCTAGAATTATTGAAAGATATTAATCGCCGTTTGGGGCTAACTATTCTGTTAATTACACATGAAATGGATGTCGTCAAACGTATTTGTGACCAAGTAGCCGTTATCAGTGGCGGACAACTGATTGAACAAGACATTGTTAGTGAAGTATTCTCTCATCCCAAGACACCTATCGCTCAGGCATTTATTCAGTCAACTTTGCATCTGGATGTCCCCGAAGATTATGTACAAAAAATGCAAAGCCACCCAGCACCAAATCTTAGTCCATTATTGAAATTAGAGTTCACCGGTCAATCTGTAGATGCCCCACTGATTTCAATGGCGGTACGTCGTTTTGATATTGATATGAATATATTAAGTTCTCAAATCGACTATGCCGGTGGCGTAAAATTTGGTGTGATGTTAGCAGAATTACACGGTGAAAATGGTGGCGTTGAGTCAACGATTAAATTTTTACAAGATCATCATGTGAAAGTAGAGGTTCTTGGTTATGTCTGAAGGAATGATTTTATTACTGGCTAAAGGCGTCTGGGAAACTCTAGTAATGACTTTTGTTTCTGGTTTCTTTGGCTTCATTATCGGGCTGCCGATAGGTGTATTGCTATATGTCACCCGTCCCGATCAAATTATGGAAAATAGTAAACTCTATCGTTTTCTTTCAGCGGTAGTTAATATTTTCCGTTCTATCCCATTTATTATTTTACTGGTGTGGATGATTCCTTTTACCAGGCTAATTGTGGGAACATCGATCGGTTTACAGGCTGCCATTGTCCCATTAACCATAGGTGCTGCACCATTTATTGCTCGTATGGTGGAAAATGCTTTATTAGAAATTCCATCGGGACTAATTGAAGCTGCTAGAGCCATGGGAGCAACCCCATTCCAGATTATAAAGAAAATTCTGTTACCTGAAGCATTACCTGGTTTGCTCAATGCAGCCACAATTACCCTCATAACTTTAGTCGGTTATTCTGCAATGGGAGGTGCTGTAGGTGCAGGCGGATTAGGCCAGATTGGTTACCAATACGGATATATCGGCTATAATGCAACAGTAATGAATACCGTATTAGTGTTACTGGTTATTTTAGTTTATTTAATTCAATTAAGTGGTGACCATTTAGTTAAGGCCACAACACGTAAATAACAAGATTATTTTAATAGCAGTACCTGTGTCGGTGCTAATAAATCAGTATTCTATAGGGGTAAAGTATGTCTGTTAAATTAAAAACCATCGCAACTATCAGCGCTCTTTTAGGCTCATTAATTCTGTCTGGCTGCGGGCAAGAAAAACAAGATCCAAACCATATTAAAGTAGGCGTTATCGTTGGTGCAGAACAGGAAGTGGCTGAAATTGCAAAAAAAGTCGCTAAAGATAAATATGGTCTTGATGTAGAACTGGTAACCTTTAATGATTTTGTATTGCCAAACGAAGCACTGAGCAAAGGCGATATTGATCTGAATGCATACCAGCACAAACCCTATATGGATCAGCAAATCAAAGATCGTGGTTATAAGATGGTCACAGTTGGCAACTCTTTTGTTTATCCAATTGCGGGTTATTCCAAAAAAATTAAATCTCTGGATGAATTGCAGGATGGTTCCCAAATTGCGTTACCAAACGATCCAACGAACTTAGGCCGCTCTTTATTACTGTTGCAGAAACAAGGTTTAATTAAATTGAAAGATGGCATAGGCTTATTACCAACGGTTCTAGACGTTGTTGAAAATCCTAAGAATTTAAAACTAGTCGAATTGGAAGCACCACAATTGCCACGTTCACTGGATGATCAAAAAATTGCTCTGGCAATCATTAATACAACCTATGCAAGCCAGATTGGTCTGACTCCAGCAAAAGATGGTTTATTTGTTGAAGATAAAGATTCTCCCTATGTAAACCTACTGGTTAGTAGAGAAGATAATAAAGATGCTGAAAATGTTAAGAAATTCGTTAAGGCATATCAATCAGACGAAGTTGATGAAGCTGCCAATAAGATCTTTAATGGTGGCGCAGTGAAAGGTTGGTAATCTTTCATATTACGTTCATCGATATTAGAATAATCAGGCGGACAGGTTGTCCGCCTGATTTATTATGGCATCATGTTTTCGGTATTTTTTGTTAACCTGATCGATTCGCTTAACTCTAACAGTAAAAATTCGAGGATCTATCATGCGTAGGCTACTTGCCTCTTTACTAGCACTGTCCATAACTGGATGTTCAGTACAACAAACAACATTTCCTGACTCTTCCCAGTTATCAGATATGAGGCACACAAAACTATCAACCGGAGAGAAAAAACATTTCTCTTCATCCGTAAAGTTATATACCAAGAGTGAAGAATTATTAGGTGTCTTATTTAAAGATTTAGGGATTGTTTCTGGTCAATCGTGTCGTAGTTCCTTACAGGATCCACCAGCAAATATCACCGTGGCTCGCAACCAGATGATAACCAAAGCAGCTTATTTGAATGCTAACGCTGTTTTATTGCATCAATGCGAAATATTATCAGGCCAAGGATGCTACCAGATAGCAATATGTGAAGGCTCAGCCCTGCTTATCACCCAATGACCGATTTCCATTTCACGCAGATAGGGGTTATCCACTCCCCTTATAAAGAAAAATTTGCCGTTCCCCGCCAACCAGGTCTTATTGAAGATGGTGGAGGGAAACTGGTACTTCTTCCTCCCTATAATCAACCGGATGCAGTTCGTGGTCTGGAACAATTTAGTCATCTGTGGGTTATTTTCATCTTCCATCAAACAATAGAAGGCGGCTGGAAGCCAATGGTGCGTCCTCCTCGTTTAGGTGGCAATGCAAAAATGGGCGTATTCGCAACCCGCTCGACTTTTCGGCCTAATCCAATTGGCATGTCTCTGATTGAACTTAGAGGGATCGAATACAGGAAAGGTCGAGTTACTCTGGAACTGGGTAGCCTGGATTTAATTGATGGTACGCCTGTTATCGATATTAAGCCTTATCTACCTTTCGCTGAATGTCAGCCTCATGCAATGGCGGGTTTTGCGCAGCAAGCCCCTTCTACCGATATGGAAGTGGTATTTTCGCCTACCGCTGAGCAACAGCTAATCTCAATTCAAAATATTTATCCAAATTTACGCCGTTTTATCAGTCAAGTTTTAGCCCAGGATCCTCGTCCTGCTTACCGGAGAAGAGAACAGGAAAATCGGGAGTATGCTGCTCATTTACTGGATTTTAATGTGCGCTGGAAAATATGTGGCACATTGACCGAAGTGGTCTCTATAGATCCCCATTAAAAATCAGCATATACCCTTTTGGCATCTTAAACTCACTGGTAGACTAAAGGCTTATTTTCGTTTTTTTATTGGCTGGCAAATTTCTGCCAGTCAGAAGCAATTTGCTGCTCTAATGGAACCTAACAATGCGTACTAGCCAATATCTGCTCTCTACATTAAAAGAGACTCCTGCCGATGCGGAGGTTGTCAGCCATAAGCTGATGCTTCGTGCGGGCATGATCCGTAAGCTCGCTTCAGGTCTGTACAATTGGATGCCTACAGGTATCCGTGTACTCAAAAAAGTCGAAAAAATTGTTCGAGAAGAGATGAACAATACCGGAGCGATTGAAATATCTATGCCTGTCGTACAACCGGCAGATCTATGGCAAGAAAGTGGCCGCTGGGAACAATATGGTCCAGAGTTACTGCGTTTTGTTGACCGAGGTGATCGTCCTTTTGTACTAGGTCCAACTCATGAAGAGGTCATCACTGATCTGATCCGCAATGAAGTCAGCTCATATAAGCAGTTACCCCTGACTCTATTCCAGATCCAGACTAAATTTCGCGATGAAGTTCGCCCTCGTTTTGGCGTGATGCGCTCCCGTGAATTCCTAATGAAAGATGCTTACTCTTTCCATGCTACCCAAGCATCATTACAAGAAACTTATGACAACATGTATGAAGCCTACAGCAAAATTTTTACCCGTATAGGTTTGGATTTTCGTGCTGTTCTGGCTGATACCGGTTCCATCGGTGGTAGTGCTTCTCATGAATTTCAGGTTCTGGCAGCCAGTGGAGAAGATGATATCGTCTTCTCCACTGAATCCAATTACGCAGCCAATATTGAATTAGCTGAAGCTGTTGCCCCCGCTCATGATCGCGCAGTACCAACAAAAGAGATGCATCTGGTAGATACTCCAAACGTAAAAACAATTGCTGAACTGGTTGAGCAATTCAATCTGCCAATTGAGAAAACAGTTAAAACCCTGATGGTTCACGCAGCAGAAGGAACGAGTCATAAATTGATCGCCTTACTGGTTCGCGGCGACCATGAACTTAATGAAATCAAAGCAGAGAAATTATCTCTAGTTGCCAGCCCACTGGCTTTTGCCACCGAAGAAGAAATTCGCTCAATTGTTGGTGCAGGCCCAGGTTCATTGGGACCTGTCAATCTGCCAATACCCGTTATTATTGATCGCAGTGTGGCAGTGATGAGTGATTTTGGCGCAGGTGCCAATATCGATGACAAACACTATTTCGGTATCAACTGGGAACGCGATCTACCGGTACCAGAAGTTGCTGATATCCGTAATGTTGTTGAAGGTGATGCCAGCCCGGATGGTAAAGGTACATTACTCATCAAACGTGGTATTGAAGTGGGCCATATCTTCCAGCTTGGCACCAAATATTCTGATGCCATGAAAGCGACTGTTCAAGGCGAAGACGGCCACAATCAGATAGTCACTATGGGCTGTTATGGTATTGGCGTCACTCGTATTGTCGCCGCAGCGATTGAACAAAATCACGATGACAGCGGTATCATCTGGCCTGATGCAATTGCACCATTCCAAGTTGCTATTTTGCCAATGAATATGCACAAGTCATACCGTGTTAAAGAAGTTGCAGAGAAACTGTATGCCGATCTACGCGCTAGCGGTATTGATGTTATTTTTGATGATCGCAAGGAACGCCCAGGCGTGATGTTTGCCGATATGGAGCTTATCGGTGTACCACACACTGTCGTTATTGGTGACCGTAATCTTGATAATGGCGAAGTAGAATATAAACATCGCCGCGATGATGAAAAACAGATGCTGAAACTAGACGATGTTGTTGATTACCTGAAGCAACAACTTGGTTGTTAATTAGGATTTTTCAGTCACTTATTGAATAGTATGGTGATAATGGTCATGTCGCAACAGAGGATTTTACGCTTCTTAGCCCATTATCACCATTCATACTGAAGCTAAAATTATTTCTTCATATTACAAGATTTCGATTTATCGAAATGGATTTTACCCGTCTGAATCAGGGCAGGATCAAATTGCCCATCTTCCATTGAAGGACGGACGCTGTAATAGCCTTCAACTTCAACATAAACCGGCGTTCCACCTTCCACACCGACTTGATGATAGCCTTGCTCCAAATCCAGACTTTCCGTTACAGCATACCGCTTACCTGTACTACAATCTGTAAACAAAGCAGCATCAGCCATATAACTGTATTCACCCGCCAGTTTCTTCGGTTTTACCCGTTGCAGTTCATAATTGAATGATGATTCAATTTTATTGCCTTCAATATCCAGCATTACCAAGTTTTCACCTTTCAACAGATAATAAGATTTCTGGTCGTCTGATTTTGTCAGGCGAATTTTCTCTCCATCTTTAGCCCATAGACCGGATTCAAAGAACGACTGGTCACCATCACGAGCGCCAATATAAGTTTGTTCCAGAATATAAGTACCGTCATTATCCAATAACAGTGTGGTATCAATACCAGAACAATCAGCGCAAGGAAGAGCACCATGAAAAGTCTGATCTACTGGCTGTGAACTCATTTGCTGTGCTGAGTTACCTTTACATCCCATCAAAGCAGATACGCCCACAGCAACTAACGCTGTCAAAAGTTTTTTATTCACATTTATCTCCACACAGTATAGTGAGTTCTATAATTCTCATCTTATAAGTAACACAAGGAACATAGCGATTATTCAAGCTTAATAGCGTAAATACTGTCCTTCTTAAGGATGTTACTCAATAATAGCAAAATAATGTGGGCCGATTTTAATACTTCTGTCAGGAACTTGCTGTGAAATAAGACTTTTATTTACTTACTGTTCAGAATGAATAACCAAAGTTATTCATTAATCACGATTGATTTCCTGTGCTATAGTCATTAATAGTGCTTTTGAGTTACAATTTTTAACAACCACGGGCGGCAATAACCGCCACTAACCATAGTGGTGAGCGAATATGTCTATAAATACTGAATATCAACCAATTAACTGTGACGACTACGACAATCTTGAGTCAACTTGCCAACATCAGCTCCACCTCCACATAAAGTTGCGGGGTGGGGAAGTTATTGAAGGAAAAGCCTGTGATTTGGTTTTAAGAAAAAAAGTTGAATACTTGATAATTGAAACAGAAGGTAAACCCCGTGAATTGCGGTTAGATCATATTGCTAGTTTCAGTCACCCTAAAATTGGCACTATTATTATTGAACACTCTGAATCTTGATAGAAAACAGCCGCCTTTGGCGGCTTAACTTTTTATTTTAACAGCGTTTTATGCCAGTTAATTGTTAACATCTCTCTTCCTTCTACCGCTTCACTTTCCTTGGTAACAAAAATACCTAACGCCGCTATCAATTGTTCGTTGTAATAAAGCAATGGAATTCGCTCTCTAAGCCACGGAGCAACCCCAAGCTCTTGCCACAATTTTTTACTATGCCGGGAGTGTTGACGCCCCACAATACTTATCATTCCCTGGACACCAAAGCGAATAGTCACTCGTTCATTATCAGCCGGGACCCTTACTTGAATACCGCAATCAGAAATATTCAATTCTCCTAAGCGATCAGGTAATACCAAAGTATTGCAAATATCCCACTCAAGAATAGTCTCTCTCAAAGATTGCCACTGAGGAACCAACCAGAGTTTTTGCTTATAACGGCGTACATCATATTTACCAAATTGTAGCCGAGGCTCAGCATCAGTACGAGCCAGAGCCACCTCATACCAAAGCCGGTTAAGCTGCTCTCGTGAAGGCATTTTCATTTCATGGTAACCAAACCAACGGCGTAACAAAGCATTTCGTTTGGCTTCTGAACATACAGCCAAAGACGAAATACCCAAAGCACCATCTTGGGTTATCAGCTCTTTCAAAGACTCATTCAGTAATTCATCTAGAAGCTGTTCTTGTTCACCACATAAACTTGCACTACGAGCAGCAACTTGAGGGAAATGCGGCCAACGTTGATTTAGTAACGGCATAATATGTAAGCGCAGAAAATTTCTGTCATAACGATCATCTTGATTACTGTCGTCTTCAATCCAATCCAGACGATGTTTACTGGCATACATTTCCAATTCATTCCGGCTATAGTCAAGTAATGGACGTAACAATAATGTATCAGCAAATACAGCGATTGAAGGCATAGAAGCAAGACCTGCCGGACCACTACCTCGCTTTAATGCCAGTAAAAAAGTTTCCGCCTGATCATCAAGATGTTGAGCTGTTACCAAAACTTCGTCTTTTTGTAATTCGCGCTTGAATACCTGATATCGAGCATCACGAGCAGCAGCCTCAATCCCCTTTTGACGAGCATCTATCGTTACTCTTGCAGAATGAAACTCCACTTGCCAGTCATCACAGATCAGCTGACAATGTTCAATCCACTGATCTGCTTTTAGGTTTAAACCGTGGTGAATATGTATTGCCCTTAGTTGAATTTCCTGATTATGTTGATTACGCCAATTAACCAACAAATGAAGCAAAACCGAGGAATCTAACCCACCACTGAATCCAACCAGGATTTTCTTATATTCACCAAGCTGTTTAGCCAAAGTGACAAATAGTCTCTCATTAATGTTTGTCATTACAGATTCAAGCGTTCTCTAATGTGCAATAATATGAATTTGTTATCGCCTATTTTATTCAGTTTAAGATCACTACCCGTTAATAAGGTTTTCCGTCACTTTCATTAAAAATACAAAATAAATAAAGAAAGCAGAAACAGTAGGGGATGGAAGTAGCTGAAATTTATCAGTTACAATCATTTCCATCCCTCCATTCAAACAATGAGTTCAGATATCAACAATAACCATATTGCATCAAACGCTGATATCGGCGATTGATTAACTCTTCAGATGTCAAATGATCAAGCTCTGCCAGGTCAATCAACAACTGAGCTTTCAACGACGTGGATATTGCTTCATAGTCACGATGAGCGCCACCTAATGGCTCTAAAATCACAGAATCGATCAATTCCAGTTCTTTCAAACGAGGTGCAGTTATCCCCATTGCTTCTGCCGCCAAAGGTGCTTTTTCCGCGCTTTTCCACAAAATTGAGGCACAACCTTCTGGGGAGATAACAGAATAAGTACTATATTGCAACATATTCACTTTATCACCAACACCAATCGCCAGTGCTCCACCAGAGCCACCTTCACCAATCACAGTACAAATAACAGGCACAGACAGACGGGACATTTCACGCAAGTTGCGAGCTATCGCCTCAGATTGACCACGCTCTTCTGCACCAACCCCTGGATATGCACCAGGAGTATCAATGAAAGTAATAATTGGCAGTTTAAAACGCTCGGCCATTTCCATCAGGCGCAAAGCCTTACGATAACCTTCTGGCGCTGGCATACCGAAATTACGGCGAATTTTTTCTTTGGTTTCACGGCCTTTTTGGTGACCAATCACCATCACTGGACGTCCATCAATACGAGCCAGCCCACCTACAATTGCTTTGTCATCAGCATAAGCACGATCACCAGCAAGCTCGTCAAAATCAGTAAAAATATGCTGAACATAGTCCAACGTATAAGGACGACGTGGGTGACGAGCAAGCTGAGCAATTTGCCAGGCACCTAAATCTGAAAAAATTTTGCGAGTCAATTCCAGACTTTTTTCCCGCAAACGTTGTATTTCTTCATCCAGATTTATATCTAATTTTTCACCTTGACGGCTAACTGCGGTTAGCGAATCAATTTTCGCTTCCAGCTCGGCAATCGGCTGTTCAAATTCAAGAAAATTCAGACTCATAACATTCCTAATTTTAGTCAAATTCTAATTCTACCTGCTCATTACCCAGCAGAGTTCGCAAATCTGTCAGAAGGTTATCCGTTGGCGTTACCCTCCACGTCGCGCCAAATCTTAAACGGGCGCGGGCGTCTTCCCTCTGGTAATAAAGATGAACCGGTATCGTTCCCGAACGATGTGGTTCCAATGCACTACGAAGACGGCTCAACAATTGATCATCAATTTGCCTGTCTGACAGCGAGATAGCAAGCCCACGCGCATATTTTTCACGCGCTTCACTAATATCCATTAATTCACGGGCTGTCATTTTAAGACCGCCATTGAAATCATCAAAGCTGACCTGACCTGTAACGATTAATATCCGGTCTTGTTCTAGCAAATGCCGATATTTCTCCAAGGCATCGGAAAATAACATAACTTCTAGACGTCCTGAACGATCATCTAAAGTACAAATACCAATCCGGTTACCTCGTTTGGTTATAATCACTTTGGATGCTAACACCAAACCTATCACAGTCGTTACTTGACCGCGCGGGGTTGGATTCACATCTTTTAACCTCAATCCACTAGTATAGCGCTCAATTTCTTTTAAATAACGGGTGATAGGATGCCCAGTTAAATAGAGACCCAGTGTTTCCCGTTCACCATCAAGAACAATCTGTTCCGGCCATTGAGAAATATTGGCATAAGAGCGTTCCACTTCTTCTGGCGCTTCAGCTAATACACCAAACATATCAGTCTGACCAGTAGCTTCTGCTTTAGCATGTTGATCTGCCGCTTTTAGCGCATCTTCCAACGAGGACATCAGTGCTGCACGGTGCGGCCCTAAACGGTCAAATGCCCCTGACATGATCAGTTTTTCCATCACTCGGCGATTTAACTTCTTGGTGTCAACGCGGGCACATAAATCAAACAGTTCTCTAAAATAACCATCTTTCTGACGAGCTTCGATGATCGCTTCAATCGGCCCTTCACCTACCCCTTTAATTGCGCCGATTCCATATACGATCTCCCCATCATCATTAACGTGGAAATGATACAAACCACTATTAATATCAGGTGGTAAGATTTTCAGCCCCATGCGCCAGCATTCATCAATCAACCCAACGACTTTTTCTGTATTATCCATATCAGCAGTCATCACCGCAGCCATGAATTCAGCCGGGTAATGCGCTTTCAACCATAAAGTCTGGTAAGAAACCAAGGCATACGCAGCAGAGTGAGATTTGTTAAATCCATAACCGGCAAACTTCTCTACTAGGTCAAAGATTTTCATTGCCAGTTCGCCATTAACACCCAGTTTCTTTGCACCTTCTTCAAAGACAGAACGCTGCTTAGCCATCTCCTCCGGCTTTTTCTTACCCATCGCCCGTCGGAGCATATCTGCACCACCGAGAGTATATCCCGCCAGCACCTGAGCAATCTGCATCACTTGTTCTTGATAAAGGATGATGCCGTAAGTTGGCTCCAACACAGGCTGTAAAGATTCGTGCTGCCACTGTATATCTGGGTATGAGAGCTCTTCCCGGCCATGTTTGCGATCAATGAAATTATCCACCATGCCTGATTGCAAGGGACCTGGACGGAATAAAGCGACAAGTGCGATCATATCTTCGAAGCAGTCGGGACGCAGACGTTTAATCAGATCCTTCATACCACGGGATTCAAGCTGAAATACCGCTGTTGTTTCAGCGCGTTGCAACATATCAAAGCTTTTAGCATCGTTCAGCGGAATCGCTGCAATATCAATCGGCTCTAGACCTTTCTTCGCTCTACGCGCGTTGATCATCTCCAATGCCCAGTTGATAATGGTCAGTGTCCTCAGTCCGAGGAAGTCAAATTTCACCAACCCTGCATATTCCACATCGTTTTTATCAAACTGAGTAACCGGGTTCAAACCTTCCGGGTCACAATAGAGAGGCGAAAAATCGGTGATCTTAGTTGGGGCGATAACTACCCCACCCGCATGTTTCCCTGCATTACGAGTGACACCTTCCAATTTACGCGCCATATCTATCAGTGCTTTAACTTCCTCATCCGCTTCATAGATTTCAGGAAGTTGTGGCTCCGCGGCAAATGCTTTCTCCAACGTCATACCGGGATCAAGCGGTATCAATTTGGAAATCCTATCAACAAATCCGTATGGATGCCCTAGCACACGGCCAACATCCCGAATTACCGCTTTCGCTGCCATTGTACCGAATGTAATGATCTGAGATACGGCATTACGACCATACATATCAGCCACATGATCAATCACTAGATCGCGTTTTTCCATACAAAAATCGACGTCAAAATCGGGCATGGAAACACGTTCAGGGTTAAGGAATCGTTCAAATAGCAGATCAAATTCCAAAGGATCGAGATCGGTTATTTTTAGGGCATAAGCCACCAGAGAACCTGCTCCCGAACCACGCCCTGGACCAACAGGAACACCGTTGTCTTTCGACCACTGAATGAATTCCATCACGATCAGGAAGTAGCCCGGGAATCCCATCTGGTTGATAACCCGAAGTTCAATATCGAGTCTCTCATCATATTCAGGACGTTTTTCTGCGCGTACTTTAGGATCCGGATAGAGAAATGCTAAACGTTCTTCCAACCCTTGTTTAGATCTATCTATCAGATAATCTTCAGTACTCATTTCTCCCGTAGGGAATTGCGGCAGGAAATATTCACCAAGGCGAATAGTGACATTACAGCGCTTAGCAATTTCTACACTGTTTTCCAGCGCTTCAGGAATATCAGCGAATAGCTCACACATTTCCTGTTCACTACGCAGATATTGCTGAGGACTGTAATTTTTCGGACGTTTAGGGTCAGCCAAGGTATAGCCATCATGAATCGCTACGCGAATCTCATGAGCATCGAAATCTTCGCTATCAATGAAACAAACCTCATTAGTTGCAACAACAGGCAGGCTTTTTTCCGTTGCCAATGCAACCGCCGCATGAAGATAACTTTCTTCATCTGCACGGCCAGTACGAATCAGCTCCAAATAATAACAGCCGGGAAAATGTTCCTGATAAAACTCAAGGCATTGGTCCACCATAGCCTGATTACCACGTAACAGGAATTTACCCACATCCCCCATACGACCACCGGAGAGCAGAATTAGCCCTTCTTTATGGTTTATCAGCCATTCCTGTTTAATTGTCGGACCAATCGCACCATATCCCTTCTGATAAGCCTCTGATATCAGCAATGTCAGGTTATGGTAACCCGTATTATTGCGCGCAAGAATGGTCAGGCTAGCGTGCTCATCACCAAGCAGTTCACTTTCTACATAAAAATCAGCACCAATAATCGGTTTTATTCCTGCTCCATGAGCACTGCCGTAAAATCTCACCAGTCCACACAAATTAGTAAAATCAGTGATCGCAAAAGCCGGCATACCTAATTGCGCAACCTTTTTCACTAAAGGGCTGGTTTTGGCTAAGCCATCAATCATTGAATAGTCGCTGTGAACACGTAAGTGCACAAAACGGGGTTCGGCCATATATTTATCCAGATGATATTAATTTGAAGAATAGCTATATTCAGTCAACAAGTTTATTTAAGGCCAATTGCTCTCTTAACCGGCGCAAAACTTTTACGATGATGTTCTGTCGCTCCCAACCGAACCAACTTTTCTAAATGAAATGCCGTCGGGTAGCCTTTATGCTTAGCAAATCCATATTCGGGAAACAGTTGATCAAGTTCAGCCATTTCCCGATCTCTGGTAACTTTCGCCACAATAGAAGCGGCACTGATTTCAGCAACCAGTCCATCGCCTTTTATCACCGCTTGTGCCGGCATAGGCAATTTAGGGCAACGGTTACCATCAATCAGCACATATTCAGGAGAAATAGGCAAATTAGCCACAGCCCTTTGCATCGCAAGCATAGTTGCATGCAGGATATTCAATTGATCAATTTCTGCCGGCTCTGCACGCCCCAAGCTCCAGCACAATGCTTTTTCTGTGATCTCCAGATACAGTGCCTCGCGGCGTTTTTCACTAAGTTTTTTAGAATCAGCCAAACCAACTATCGGCTGTAATGGATCTAAAATAACAGCCGCAGTCACAACCGCCCCCACTAATGGACCTCGACCAACTTCATCAACTCCAGCAATCAAACTTGCCTGAGGATATATAAATTCCATCATTTTCCTGCCAATTCCAACACGGCTTGTGCTGCCTGTTCATCAGCATTACAACGAATGCTTTCATGCAAATGTAAAAATGTCTGTTTCAATACTTCAACTTTTTCACTGCCTTGTAGTAACGGCAACAACTCATCTGCCAGTTTTTGCGGCTGACATTTTTCCTGCAATAATTCTTTAACTAACTCTTCACCGGATAATAAGTTAGGCAATGAAACATAAGGCGTTTTTACCAGGCGTTTTGCCAACCAGAAAGTCAATGGCTTCATCCGATAACCAACTACCATTGGACATTTTGCCAACATACATTCCAGAGCAGCAGTACCTGAGGCCAAAAGTGCAGCATCACTTGCGATCATGATTTCTCTCGCTTTGCCATCCACAAGATGAACATTCAGCTCTGGCGCAACTTCTTGCTTAATGCGCTCAAATTGTTCACGCCGTTTAGCATTCACCAACGGCACAAATACATGCAGATCAGGTATGTTTCGCTTCAATAACTGAGCAGTTTTAAGAAAATCCGCACTCAGCATCTCAACCTCAGAATGGCGACTCCCCGGCAATAAAGCCAAGCAAATAGACTCTGGCAGAATACCTAATAGCTCACGTGCCGTCACTTTATTGGGTTGCAATGGCATAGCATCCGCCATGGTATGTCCAATAAACCGGCACGGAACATTAAACTTATCGTAAAACGCTTTTTCAAAAGGTAAAAAAGCCAGAACCATATCTGTGGCTTTACCAATTTTGAAAACACGTTTCTGCCGCCAAGCCCATACCGACGGACTAACATAATGAATGGTGCGGATGCCCCGCTGTTTTAACCGACCTTCTAGAGTAATATTGAAATCCGGCGCATCAATGCCCACAAACACATCAGGTTTTAGTTCCGTGAAACGGGTTGTCAGATCCTTACGTATTTTCAGTAAACGAGGCAAACGTTCGAGAACTTCGACAACCCCCATTACTGCTAGCTCTTCCATCTCATACCAAGCTTCACAACCTTCAGCCTGCATAAGAGGGCCTGCCACACCAACAAAACGGGCATTAGGTACTTTAGCTTTTAATGCACGAATTAAACCTGCTCCAAGGATATCACCGGAGGTTTCTCCGGCGATTAATCCAATAGTCAACGGACGCAGACTATCAATAGAAGAAATGGTAGCCAAAGGGGTATCCTTCATCTACTTAACGGACAATGCCACGGGTAGAATTTGCCAGAAAATCGCTGAAGATTTTTACATGCTGATTATTTTCAGCCAGCTCAGCAATTTCTTGTTGTGCTTCTTCTAACGTTTTTCCGTTACGATACAAAATCTTGTACGCATTTCTAATTGCATTCAATGAATCTTTATCAAAACCACGGCGTTTCAGGCCTTCAACATTAGTGCCAAAAGGTGTTGCATGATTCCCCTGAGCAATAACGTATGGCGGAATATCCTGTACCACGCCGGAACACCCGCCCACCATAGCATGAGAGCCAATCTGACAAAACTGATGAATCGCACTCATACCACCAATGATGACATAATCACCCAGGATAACATGCCCCCCCAAAGTACCATTATTAGCAATGACACAACGATCACCGACAATACAGTCATGAGCAATATGGGCATTAATCATCAACAAATTATCATTACCGATTTTCGTTACACCGCCACCCTGCACAGTGCCACGATGAATGGTGACACTTTCGCGGATACGGTTACGATCACCAATTTCAACTCGGGTTGGTTCACCGTGATATTTCAGGTCCTGATTCATTTCGCCAATAGAAGCAAACTGAAAAATCTGGTTATCACGGCCGATTTTGGTTATTCCATTGACAACAACATGAGACTTCAGCTCTGTACTTTCGCCAATTTCAACCTGAGAACCAATACAACAAAACGGCCCAATACGAACATTGGCACCAATAACCGCACCATCTTCTACAATAGCGCTAGGATGTATATAAGCGGTTTCATCAATCATGGGCTAAACCTCACGACGGCGAGCACACATCATTTCTGCTTCGCAAGCTATTTCTCCATCGACTTTCGCTACGCCTCTACAACGCGCAACCCCTCGACGCTCCTTAATAAATTCTACTTCTAATATCATTTGATCCCCAGGCACTACCGGGCGTTTAAAGCGGGCACCATCGATAGCGGCAAAATAATAGAGCTCATTTGGCTCTAGCTTGCCCACACTCCTAAATGCCAGAATTCCGGTAGCCTGTGCCATAGCTTCAAGGATCAGAACGCCTGGGAAAATAGGTTTGCCGGGAAAATGCCCCTGAAAGAAGGGTTCGTTAAAAGATACGTTTTTTACTGCACGTAAGAATTTACCTTCCTCAAAATCAAGCACGCGATCCACTAATAAAAACGGATAACGATGTGGAAGTAGATCTAAAATTTCTTCAATGTGCAGAGTATGATTATCACTCATCTAAATACTCTTCCTGTCAAAAGGACTAATTGTATTAACGACACGGCCCGCTTAAACCCCAAATCCAGAGTTCCCAGGCAGGCCGCAAAAATAAGACACAACCAAAAATATAGTGCAATTAAATATAGTACAATTAAATATAGTGCAATTACTCGTTTTCGTCTTCCAGCTTACTCTCCATTGACTTAAGACGTTTATTCATTTCATTGATATTCATGACTAAAGCTGCCGTCTTACGCCAAACTTTATTTGGTTGTGCCGGAATTCCAGAGGAGTATACACCAGGTTTAGTGATAGGACGCATCACCATACTCATCCCAGTGACTGTTACCTTATCACAGATTTCCATATGTCCATTAATGACACTGGCGCCACCAATCATACAGTAACAACCAATTTTCAGACTACCGGCCATGATCACACCGCCAGCAACCGCCGTATTATCACCAATGATAACATTATGAGCAATCTGACACTGGTTATCGATAATGACTCCATTGCCAATAATGGTATTATCCAAAGCGCCTCGATCGATAGTTGTACAGGCGCCAATCTCAACCCGGTCACCAATAATGACTGAACCTAATTGAGGGATTTTAACCCATTTACCACGATCATTCGCATAGCCAAAACCATCAGATCCGATCACTGTTCCTGACTGAATCAAACACTGTTCACCCATTTCAACATTATGATAAACAGAGACATTCGCCCAGAGACGAGTTCCCGCGCCAATACGCACATTTTTACCAATAAAGCAGCCTGCACCGATAACAACATTATCGCCAAGAACAACACCAGATTCGATAACCGCATTAGCTCCGACAGCAACGTTTTTACCCAAAGTTGCCTGAGGTGAAATCACCGCAGAAGGGTGAATATCCTGTGCGGGAACCGGTGTTGTATCCATAATCTGAGCCATATAGGCATATGCCAGATAAGGATTGGCAACGACCAATGCCGGAATATTGCAATAAGGAAGATCTGACGCCTGGAGAACAACAGCGGCAGCCTGACATTCACCTAAACGCTCACGGTAACGACTGTCAGACAAAAAAGTGATCTGTTCGCTATTGGCCGAATGCATTGGTGCAATACTGGTGATAACAATATCGCCATCACCATGTAATTGTGCATTCAACTGCTGAGCTAAATCAGCCAATCGAATTGAAGACATCTATTATTTAACCTGTTTCAATACACTTGCAGTAATATTTTTGCCAGATACTGAATAAGCAACAGCGTTCGCATCAATAACGACATCATAGCCTTCTTTGCCAGCAACCACTTTGATTGCATCCTGAATACGACTTAGAATTTTGTTGCGTTCTTCCATCTCGCGACGACGGTGATCTTGTTCAAAAGCTTGGGCTTTTTTGCCAAATTCTTCACGCTTAGCCATCACTTCTTTTTCCAGATTAGTGCGCTCACTGGATTTCATAGTGGAGCCATCACGCTGTAATTTCTGGATCTTGGATTGTAAATCAGATTCCATCCGTTGCAATTCAGATGCGCGGTTTTTAAACTCATTTTCCAACTGCTTCACAACAGCTTCGCGGGCTGGCAACTGCTGGAAAATCTCACCAACATTTACAACGGCAATTTTGTTTGCTGCCTGAGCACCAGCAGAGAAAGCTAATGCAATACCAAAACTTGCTGCACACAACCATTTTTTCACTATAAACTCCTTAAACCACGCTATCTGTAACCTATTGGAAAAACTTAGTTAATGCTCTGAAACCTACGATTTCAGAGCTTGCTCTATCAATAATAAGATAAAAATGCATTATCACCAGGTTTTGCCAATATTAAATTGGAATTGCTCTGATCTATCACCTTCGTAATCTTTAATCGGCTTAGCATAAGAGAACACCAGCGGACCTAAAGGAGACATCCATTGCAATGCAATACCCGCCGAAACACGGATATTACCTGGTTTACTGTAATCAGGTATACCTTTGCTCTTCATCGCAGCAGAATCATTCCAATCGGTATCCCAAACCGTACCTGAATCAATAAAGAATGAAGTTCGGACAGAATTCGAATACTTACTATCAAGGAATGGTGTTGGAGTAATCAACTCAAGGCTGGCTACCGCCATTGCGTTACCCCCTACAGCATCACGAGATGGACTCTCTTTCTTAGGCAATCCGTCCTTATTCAGGTAAATAGCTTTAGGACCAATATTGTTAGAACGGAAACCACGAACCGTACTGGAACCACCTGCATAAAAGTTTTCATAGAATGGTAACTCTTTACCACCTAATCCATCCCCATAACCTAAACGACCACGCCCCAAAATCACCCAAGTATGATCATCATTAATTGGATAATACGCAGAGGTATCAAAAGTCACTTTATAGAATTCGTTATCCGAACCAGGAATAGTCACTTTACCATTCAGAGTCGATTTCACACCAGATGTTGGGAAGAAGCCACGATCAAGGTTGTTATATGTCCAACCTACATTCAAAGCGAAGTCGTCCGCTTTGAACTCAGCTTTACTTTTATAATCTGGTTTCTCTCCCATGGAATTCAGATAGCGCCACATTGCTGCCTGAGGAAGCATATTAGACAGCGAGTTATGAACATAATTTAATCCAAAACGCAGAGAGTTATTTTCATTAACCGGGAAACCGAGGAAACCATCTATACCGTAACTTTGGTTAGTATAACTGGATAATTCAGCATCATCGGCCCTGAAATCGTTGTAGAATACCCGGCCACCAAGACTCACACCATTAACTGTGAAGTATGGATCAGTGAAGGAGAGCTCAGCATAAGTTGAATAATCGTTCTTACTGGCATTAATCCCCACAGAATTACCTGTACCCAACCAGTTATCCTGCTGAGCACCGATCTGGAAACTGACACCACTTTCTGTACCAAAACCAACACCAAAGTTCAAAGAGCCGGTATTACGCTCTTTAACTTTATAAACAATATCTACCTGATCAGGGCTGCTTGGTACACGCTGAGTTTCAACATCTACCGTTTCGAAATAACCCAAACGGTTAAGACGCTCTTTACCCAGTTCAACCAGATCACTTCCTAACCATGCCCTTTCCATCTGACGCATTTCACGACGCAGAACGGAATCTTTAGTGGTGTCATTACCAGAGAAACGAATTTTACGAACATAGAAACGGTTACCTGCATCAATATTGACATGCAGTTTTACTGTCTTGTCCTGATCATTGATCTCAGGTTGCGTCATCACTCGTGGGTAAGCATAACCATAGCGACCAAGCAAGTTCTTGATGTCATTTTCCATTTTAGTCACCTGAGTCCCGTTATACAGAGAACCAGGCTCAATGGTAGCCAGTTTAGTAATTTCTGACTGATAACCCGCCATATTACCGTTCAGGTCAATACCTGATATTTTGTATTGATCACCTTCAGTTATATTTATCGTGACATAAATACCTTTTTTATCTGGCGTCAAACTGACCTGAGTCGAATCAATGTTAAAACGGGCATAACCGCGATCAAGGTAAAAACTGCGCAATGTTTCAAGGTCACCAGTCAGTTTTTGTTTCTGATATTTCTGATCGGCAGTCAGATTCCACCACGGTACATCATCTCTAAGTTGGAAACGATTCAATAACTCATCAGAAGAAAATGATTTATTACCAACAATGTTAATTTGCTGGATTTTTGCCGAAACACCTTCAGCGAAAACCAGTTTCAAATCGACACGGTTACGTGGAAGTGGCGTAACAACCGCTTTTACACTGGCGTTGTATTTACCCACACTATAATAGAAATCCTCCAACCCTCTTTCGATATTGGACAACATCGTACGGTCAAGGGCTTCTCCGATCCGAACATGAGATGCCTCAAGGTTTTGTTTCAACATGTCATCTTTCACCGATTTATTGCCAGAGAAAGTGATGCTGGCAATAGTCGGCCGTTCTTTTACCTGAACAATAAGTGTATTGCCATCACGCAGGACACGAACGTCTTCAAAGTTACCAGTAGCAAATAGTGCATGAATGGTACGACCGATATCTTCATCGCTGACCGTATCACCTACGCGAACTGGCATATTCAGTAATGCTGCACCTACGGCGACGCGTTGAAGACCTTCAAAGTGAATATCCTGAACTACGAATCCGTCTGCGCCGTATGCAGTGGCGCTGCCAAACAGCAGCGACGCTATGAGTAACTTTTTCATCGCCATCGTTGTAATGCGTCTTCCTAACTAGTCTTCCGCTTTAAAAACGGGAGAAATCATTGAAAAGTGCAAGCCCCATCAATAACACCAGTACTATGGCACCGATGCGATAGCTGAAGTCTTGTACACGCTCGGAAACTGGCCCACCTTTTATCTTTTCGATAAACAAGAAGAGCAAGTGTCCACCATCTAACACAGGTAATGGGATCAGATTAATAACCCCAAGATTGACACTTATTAGCGCCAAAAACATCAAATAATACACCAAGCCGGAATCAGCCGACACCCCCGCCCCTTTAGCGATAGAGATAGGCCCACTCAGGTTGTTAATTTTCACATCACCAACGATCAGCTTACCAATCATACTGACAGTTAATCGCATCAGTTGCCAAGTCTTATCTCCTGCCTGATACATGGCAGAGAAAGGCCCGTATTGCTGAACGATTCTATATTCATCGGCTAATGGCACAACTCGCAGTTCCACACCGGCAAAACCAACTTTCCTGCCACCAGACTGTTGTCTTGCTTCCGGCGTCATAGAGAGAGAAATAATATGACCAGCCCGATCCACGGAAAGTTCCAGCGGGACATTCGGATTATTGCTGACAAAGGATGTAAAAGTATGCCAAGTATCTATTTCCTGGTCACCGACTTTAACTATCCTATCCCCCTTTTGCAAACCCGCTTTTTCTGCTGCGGAGCCAAGGATAACTTTTTCCACCAGAGAATCCAAACGAGGACCGACAGGCATAATCCCTAGTGACAATACAGGATCCTGCTTATCCGGATCAAAGCTCCATTGCTGCAAATCCAGAGTTTTCTCCACCGGATATGATGAGCCTGGAGAGATAACCTGAACAGTCATATTATCGTCACCTATCTTACCTATCAGAGCAAAACGAACTGAATTCCAATCAGGCGTTTCGATACCATCTACGGATTTTAGTTCCATTCCCGATGAAATATTTGCTTGCGCAGCGATAGAATCTGGTTTGATATCCGCAACAACAGGACGTATTGCCGGCACACCAATAATAAACACCAACCAATAAACCACAGCCGCCAATAAAAAGTTAGCAATTGGCCCAGCACTGACTACCGCAGCACGCTGACCAAGTGTTTTATTATTGAATGCCATATGACGGTGTTCAGGAGAAACAGGTGAAACACGCTCATCAAGCATTTTCACATATCCCCCCAGTGGAATAAGGGCTATAACATATTCAGTTCCTTGACGATCTGTACGCCGCCATAGAGCTTTACCAAAACCAATGGAGAAACGTTCAACGTGAATACCACACTTTCTGGCCACCCAAAAATGGCCAAACTCATGCACAGTGATCAATATCCCTAGCGCAATAATAAAAGCCGCCAGATTCCAGAGAATTCCCATCATATTCTTCAAACACCGTCAAACATAGAGATCAAAATACCAGCAACATTAGGCCAGTAAAAACAGGGATCGCAGCCGTCAGGCTATCAATACGATCCATAACACCGCCATGTCCCGGAATTAGCTGGCTGCTATCCTTAATACCCGATTCACGTTTGAACATACTCTCAGTCAAATCACCAAATACAGAAGCGATAACAACAATAGCAGAACACAACATGAGTTTTTCAGGCATTGCAGGTACTGGAGCATATTTCCCAAACAACCATGAAATAATGGCCGCTGTCATTAACCCCCCCATTAATCCTTCCAGCGTTTTTCCTGGAGAAACTTTCGGTGCCATTTTACGTTTACCTAAAGTACGTCCGAAGAGATAAGCACCGGAATCCGCTCCCCACACTAGCAACATGACATACAATAACCACCATGCACCATAATATGAATTATCATCATATCCCTGAGTCCGTAACACCATCATTCCACAGTAAAACGGCACTAATGTCAGGACACCAAACAAAAGGCGCAATAAAATGGAGCTCTTCCAAATTACAGCGGAAGAAGGATAGGTAACAACCAGAAGCGTCGCGACAATCCACCAAATCATTCCCCCCCATAGGATAAAAGTGATTTGTGGTTGTCCAATCAAATCAGTGAAATCTGGCAGAGTATATTGTAAGGCCAATAAACCAATAGCAAACAGAACTGCCAAAATAGCCCGTTTCTTTTGGTTAAATAAGCCAGCGAATTGCCCCCATTCCCATGCAGCAAGGGCTGAAACAGCAATAATCACCATCCCAAACGCTACTGGTGGCAGCAAAAATAGAGCGGCAATCACAAGAGGGATTAATATCACAGCCGTTATAAGGCGGTACTTCAGCAAGAGTTCCTCCTATGATCCCACATCGGCATCGTCTGGTATTGTTCCGCCAAACCGGCGTTCTCTTTTGGCAAAGGCATTAATTGCACCTTCAAAAACGTTTTCATCAAAATCAGGCCAGAGTATATCGGTAAAATAGAATTCTGCATAAGCTATCTGCCATAACAAAAAATTACTGATACGATGTTCACCTCCGGTTCTGATGACCAAATCAACCTGAGGCTGCTGGCTTAGATTCATATAATTATTAACTAATTCTTCAGTAATATCCTGTGGCTCAAGGGAATTATCCTTAATCTGCTGAGCAATTTTCTGAACACTTTGAACAATATCCCAACGACCACCATAATTTGCAGCAATATTAAGTTGCAGACCCGTATTATTAGCGGTCAACTTAACTGAGCGATGGATTCGATCCTGTAAACGCTCACTGAACCGGCTGATATCACCAATAACAGATAATCTAATATTATGCTTATGTAAACTTTTGATTTCGCTATCTAGTGCAAAAATAAATAATTCCATTAAAGAGCTGACTTCTTGTTCCGGCCGATTCCAGTTTTCACTACTGAAAGCATACAACGTCAGTGACTCAATTTTATGTTTAGCCGAGAAACTCACCGCACTACGTACCGCTTTAATCCCTGCACGATGACCAAAGGCTCTTAATTTCCCTCGTTTCTTTGCCCAACGGCCGTTACCATCCATAATAATAGCAACATGCTTAGGTAATAATGACAATAAATCGTTCTGATGATGATCGCTGGATAATATCACTCAATTAATCCTTTGCTGGTCAGGGTAATTCTCTTACAAGTTCAGGCATCCAAACATAAAAAAGCCGTGTCTGGTATCCACAGCTTGGGTAAAAGCCTAATTATCTGGAAGAGAACTTCCAAAATCTGAACCGTTAATTATATCAACCAACAGTTATACGCAAACTATACCATCAGGTAAAAATGCGGACAAATACCCATTTGCCAATCAAAGACTATCTGATAAATGAACGAATAGTCTTTATAGCTAAATCTCTTGCGAGATTATCAATCTGTAAGACTTCCTCAATGCTCTGAGGTTCCGGCAAATTTAGTTTTTCTACAACCTGCCGGTTTATAATTGCAATATCTGTGAAAGAGATTCCATTTTGTAAAAAAATCTTAACGATTTCTTCATTCGCTGCATTCAACGCCGTCGTTGCAGCCTGACCTGCGTGGCAAGCTTCAATAGCCAGTTTCAAACATGGATACCGTTCATAATCCGGTTTCGAGAACGTCAGTGTACCTAAAGAATAAAAATCAAGAGGTTCAACACCAGAAGCAATACGATTTGGGTATGCCATTGCATAGGCAATTGGTGTACACATATCCGGTGTTCCTAATTGAGCAATAACGCTACCATCCTGATAACGGACCATAGAGTGAATGACTGACTGAGGATGGACTACCACTTCCATTTCCGCAGCAGATGCATTGAACAGACAACACGCCTCAATATATTCCAGGCCCTTATTCATCATTGTCGCAGAATCTACCGAAATCTTACGCCCCATCGACCAATTCGGATGAGCACAAGCCTGGTCCGGTGTTACAAAAGCTAATTGCTCCAAAGGGGTATGACGAAAAGGCCCGCCAGATCCTGTCAGAATGATATTAGCAATTCCATATTGTTTTAGATCTCCGCGCCCAAGGTTTCGTTGTATTACCTCTGGTAAGCTCTGAAAAATAGCATTATGCTCACTATCAATGGGTAATAATTGAGCATTATGTTTCGCTACAGCATCCATAAAAAACCGACCGCTGGTGATCAGCGACTCTTTATTAGCAAGTAAAATCTGTTTACCCGCCCGGATGGCAGCCAGCGTTGGCAATAAACCAGCCACACCAACAATCCCAGACATAACCTGATCAACATCATTCAAAGCAGCCAAATCACACGCAGCCTGTTCCCCGAAAAATACCTCGGTTTTACAACCTTGTTCAATAAGCAGCTGACGCAACTCTTTTGCGGAAACTTCATCCGCCATTGCAGCATATTGAGGCCGAAACTCCAGACATTGCTCAGCCATAACCTGGATATTTTTTCCAGCGGCAAGCGCTGTTACTTTGAATTTATCAGGATTATTGCGAACTACAGTAAGTGTACTTTTGCCTACGGAACCTGTGGAACCAAGGATGGTCAACCTTTTCATACTGATGCTCTGAATTGTTTTATTTGATGTGTATTGATACTTGTCTGATTTGCCTGGCTATGAACGCTCATGACTTCAGAGAAATGCCGAATAAAAAATAGCGCCGCACGATAGCAGCGCTTGATGTATCTCATAAAAGAGATTAGAACTCCATCAGTTCTTCTTCTTTCTTCGTTAAAGCTTCATCAACTTTTTTGATGAAATTATCCGTCAGCTTTTGAATATCATCCTGCGCACGACGCTCATCATCTTCACTGATCTCTTTGTCTTTCAGCAGTGCTTTGATTTTGTCGTTAGCGTCACGACGAATATTACGCACAGAGACACGCCCCTGCTCAGCTTCGCCACGAACCACCTTAATCAGATCCTTACGGCGCTCTTCTGTCAATGGTGGCAAAGGAACACGGATTGTTGTTCCCGCAGAAGATGGATTCAGCCCTAAATCAGAAGCCATGATTGCCTTTTCAATCGCCGGCGTCATAGTACGATCAAATACCGTGATAGCTAGGGTACGTGCATCCTCAGCGACGACGTTAGCAAGCTGACGCAAAGGCGTTGGTGTACCATAATACTCAACAGTGATACCATCCAGCAGACTAGGAGAAGCCCGGCCAGTACGAACCTTGCTGATTTGGTTTTTAAGTGCTTCGACGCTCTTTTCCATACGGTCTTGTGCGTCTTTTTTGATTTCATTAATCACGTTACAAACCCTTGGGAACTGGTTGTTTTAAAGCCATAAGCTATTATGACCATGTTTGTTAAATTTGGCGTATCAGGCGACTCATCATACCGCTAAACATCTCTGGTGTCTTTGAACATTACTCGTGAGAAATCAGGGTGCCTTCATTTTCCCCCATTACCACACGACGCAACGCTCCCGGCTTATTCATGTTAAATACGCGAATAGGTAAGCTGTGATCACGAGCCAGCGTGAATGCCGCCAAATCCATAACTTTCAATTCACGCTCTAATACCTGCTGGTAAGAGAGCTTATCGAACAATACCGCTTCCGAATCTTTAGCCGGATCAGCCGAGTAAACACCATCTACTTTAGTTGCTTTTAGCACAACATCTGCTTCAATCTCAATACCACGCAAACACGCTGCCGAATCTGTAGTAAAGAACGGATTGCCGGTACCCGCAGAGAAAATAACAACACGGCCATGACGTAATAAACTAATCGCTTCTGCCCAACTATAGTTATCGCAAACGCCATTTAAAGGAATTGCAGACATTAGACGGGCGTTCACATAGGCGCGATGTAATGCGTCCCGCATTGCCAGACCATTCATCACTGTTGCCAACATGCCCATGTGGTCGCCGACTACACGGTTCATCCCTGCTTCTGCCAAGCCAGCACCACGAAACAGATTACCACCGCCAATGACGACACCGACTTGTACGCCTAACTCAACCAGTTCTTTGACCTCCTGAGCCATGCGATCTAACACGCTGGCATCTATACCAAAACCTTCTGCACCTTGCAGGGCTTCTCCACTGAGTTTAAGCAGGATACGCTGGTATACGGGTTTTGCATTGGTTGCCATGATGTTCTGTCCTAAGCAGAAAAGTATATTGGGGATTTACATACATCCGAGCCATTCTGACCAGATGCAAAAACTCAACACCTACTGGGATAGGCGATTTAGATTAGATAAAACAGAACCGCCATTTGGCGGCCCTGTTTGTAAAAATTAAGACTATTTACTCATTGCAGCAACTTCTGCTGCGAAATCAGCCTCAACTTTCTCAATACCTTCACCCACTTCATAACGGATGAAGCTAGTCACTGTAGCAGTGTTTTCTTTCAACAGATCGCCAACTGTTTTGCTTGGATCCATCACGAAATTCTGACCTGTCAGAGAAATCTCACCGGTGAATTTATTCATACGGCCAGAAACCATTTTCTCTGCGATTTCGCGTGGCTTACCAGACTGCATTGCGATATCCAGTTGGATTTGGTGCTCACGATCAACAACATCAGCTGGTACATCACTTGAGTTAACATATTCTGGCTTGCTCGCAGCGATATGCATAGCAACATGCTTAATCAGCTCTTCATTAGCGCCAGCGCCTTCAGCCGCAACCAGAACACCGATACGAGCACCATGCAGGTAAGTACCCAGTTGTTCACCTTCTAATACAGAAACGCGACGAATGTTAATGTTTTCACCGATTTTAGCAACCAGTGCAGTACGTTGTTCTTCAAACTTAGCTTTCAGAGTTTCAATATCAGAGATTTTATCAGCCAATACTGTTGCCATAACTTCTTTACCGAAAGCGATGAAACCTGCATCTTTGGCAACAAAATCAGTTTCACAGTTCAGCTCAACCAGAGCGCCGAATTTGCTATCAGCAGCCACTTCCGCCAGGATGATACCTTCAGCAGCAACACGGCCAGCTTTCTTAGCCGCTTTCGCTTGACCTGATTTACGCATGTTGTCAATCGCTAATTCGATATCGCCATTAGCTTCAACCAGCGCTTTTTTACATTCCATCATACCTGCGCCAGTACGCTCACGCAGTTCTTTTACCAAAGCAGCGGTAATTCCAGACATTTGTTTTATTCCTCGATGTATCCCGCAGGAAGAGAGTATTCCGCATGGATAGTTCTTATATCAGATACGTAAAAGGGGGCCATAACAGGCCCCCCTAACCAATATATTTCAATACCTGGTTAATAAGGGCTCAATAATGAGCTTGCCTTATTATTCAGCTTCTACAAAGCTTTCTTCTGCCTGAACAGCCAGATCTTGAGAACGACCTTCACGAACAGCAGTAGCAACAGCACCTAGATACAGTTTTACTGCACGGATTGCATCATCATTACCAGGGATGATGAAATCAACACCATCTGGATCAGAGTTAGTATCAACAACAGCGAATACTGGGATACCCAGGTTGTTTGCTTCTTTGATAGCAATGTGTTCATGTTCAGCATCGATAACAAACAGAGCATCAGGTAAGCCGCCCATATCTTTGATACCGCCCAGACTATTTTCTAACTTACCAAGTTCACGAGAACGAATTAACGCTTCTTTCTTGGTCAGTTTGTCAAAAGTACCGTCCTGAGACTGTGCTTCTAAATCTTTCAAACGTTTGATGGATTGACGAACGGTTTTCCAGTTAGTCAACATACCGCCTAACCAACGGTGATTAACGAAGTATTGATCACAGTTCTGAGCTGCTTCTTTAACCGCTTCGCTCGCAGCACGCTTAGTACCAACAAACAGAATTTTGCCTTTGCGTGAAGCAATTTTGTTCAGTTCAGCTAACGCATCGTTGAACATTGGAACAGTTTTTTCCAGATTGATGATATGCACTTTGTTACGAGCACCAAAGATGAATGGTTTCATTTTTGGGTTCCAGTAACGAGTCTGGTGACCGAAGTGAACGCCCGCTTGCAGCATATCGCGCATGGAAACAGTTGCCATTGTAAACCTCTGTAAAATATTAAGTTGGGGTTATGCCTCCACGAGTCCCATAACACCGACTCTTTAGCTGCATGTTCTGCATGAGAGCACCCCGGTGTATGTGCCGACCCGTGTGTGTTATTTACACAGTGAGTATGTTTAACGCCACCCTGTTTTGCCTCAGTGGCAAATACACAGAACGCCGGTGCGCTTTATATCATAAACAAGCCTAAGACACCAACTTTTGTTGCCATTCTCTGATAGCTCAATGTGGAAAGAAAAGCCCGATTACGAACGGTATTCTTGATGAGTAAATAAAGGTAACGAGGGAAATAGGGCTGCCAACTGTTATTGGCAGATATTCTGTAGGCTGATACCATTAGTTCAATAATTTTTTCCTTGTTGAAAAACAGACAACCAGCAGATTCGCTGGCTTTGAATGGACAAGTTTCATGGCAATCTCAATTAAAACCTCTAAAGATATTGAAAAAATGCGCGTCGCTGGTCGACTGGCGGCAGAAGTGTTGGAAATTATTGAACCTTACGTCAAACCCGGTGTAACAACAGGTGAATTAGATCGTATCTGTCACGATCACATTACCAATAAACAACAGGCTGTCTCTGCCTGCCTTGGCTATCACGGCTTCCCAAAATCTGTTTGTATCTCTGTTAATGATGTCGTGTGTCATGGTATCCCAAGTGATGGTAAATCATTGAAAGATGGTGACATTGTTAATATCGATGTAACCGTTATCAAAGGGGGCTTCCACGGTGATACATCAAAAATGTTCATAGTTGGTAAACCAACCATTCAGGGTGAGCGCCTGTGCCGCATCACTCAGGAAAGCCTCTATCTAGCCTTGAAAATGGTGAAACCCGGTATTCGCCTGCGCACTCTTGGTAGAGCTATCCAACAATTTGTTGAAGCCAACGATTTTTCTGTGGTCCGTGAATATTGCGGTCACGGCATCGGCGAAGGTTTCCATGAGGAACCACAAGTACTGCACTATGACGCCGATGATGGTGGTGTTGTACTGCAAAAAGGTATGGCTTTCACTATCGAACCAATGGTTAACACCGGTGACTATCGCATCCGTACCATGAAAGATGGCTGGACAGTCAAAACGAAGGACCGCAGCCTGTCCGCTCAGTATGAACATACCATCGTTGTTACTGATAACGGCTGCGAAATCATGACATTGCGTAAAGAAGAAGAGCCAACCCTTTCCGCAGTCTTGGTAAATGAATAATTAAAATAGCAAACTACGAAGCCTTGTTGAAATCATACAAGGCTTCTGTCTCTTCTCTGCAATATCCCTTGTTTAGCCCCCTACTTTCTCAGTAATCTGGCCGTTATGATTCGCCTTTCTCATAGGTTTATACTTATGTCAGCAGATATCGCCACAATTCAAGCCCCTATCCCGCCACTTTCTCCCGCTGATTTTTCCAGTGAAGATCTTCGCTACCCTGTGTTGAAACAGCACCTCGAAGAATTTCAGCTTTGGCTGGAACATGCATTTAAAGCGGGTATTTCCGCAGAAGCCTTGATTTCTGCACGCAGTGATTACATAGACCAGTTGTTACAACAATTGTGGTATGCCTATGGATTTGATAAAATTTCATCACTTTCATTGATTGCCGTCGGCGGATATGGCCGGCGAGAACTGCATCCGCTATCTGATATCGACGTGCTGATACTCAGTGAACAACCACTCACACCGCCTCAAGCTCAGAATGTCGGACAATTTATCACTTTACTATGGGATATCCGACTGGAAGTCGGCCACAGTGTCCGCACACTTGAAGAGTGTTTGCTGGAAGGGTTATCAGATCTGACTATTGCGACGAATTTAATCGAATCACGGTTAATTTGTGGCGATCCATCCATTTTTCTTCGATTACAGCGACATACCTTCAGTGATGGTTTTTGGCCTTCCACTGAATTCTTTGATGCCAAAATTGTCGAACAACACGAACGCCATCAGCGCTATCACAGCACCAGTTATAACCTGGAACCTGATATCAAAAGCAGCCCCGGAGGATTGCGAGACATTCATACCCTACTGTGGGTTGCCCGCCGCCATTTTGGTGCAACCTCCATAGATGAAATGGTCGACTTTGGTTTCCTGACAGCAGAAGAACGTAATGAATTAAATGAATGCCAAAGTTTCCTCTGGCGTATCCGCTTTGCTCTTCATCTGATAGTCAATCGTTATGATAATCGTCTATTATTTGATCGCCAGTTCAGTATTGCTCAATTACTAGGCTATCACGGAGAGCGTAATCAACCGGTAGAACGAATGATGAAAGATTTCTACCGGATGACACGCCGCGTTAGCGAACTCAACAATATGCTACTGCAACTGTTTGATGAAGCCATTCTGGCATTGGAAACCCATGAAAAGTCCCGCTCGTTGGATAGTGAATTCCAACTACGGGGGCAACTTATTGATCTCATCGATGAAACCCTGTTTATCAAAGAACCCGCCGCTATTATGCGAATGTTTTATCGCATGGCGGAACATGAAGAAGTTCAAGGTATTTATTCTACTACGTTACGCCACCTCCGTTATGCACGCCGCAACCTGTCTCAGCCATTGTGTGAATTACCGGAAGCTCGCCAAATCTTTATGGATATCCTACGTCACCCAAGGGCGGTTGAAAGCGCATTTGTGCCCATGCATCGTCACAGTGTCCTTGGCGCTTACACACCGCTTTGGGGCAATATCGTCGGTCAGATGCAGTTTGATCTGTTTCACGCCTATACCGTCGATGAACATACCATCCGCGTACTGAGAAAACTGGAAAGTTTTGCCGATGAGAATAATCGTCCAGCCCATCCACTCTGTGTTGAGCTATACCCTCGTCTGCCTCAACCAGAGCTTCTACATCTTGCTGCACTATTTCATGATATCGCCAAAGGGCGTACCGGCGACCATTCTGAACTTGGCGCTGACGATGCGCTAGCGTTTTCACTGCAACATGGGCTTAACTCACGAGAAGCTGATTTGGTAGCCTGGCTGGTTCGTCATCATCTGTTAATGTCAGTCACAGCTCAAAGGCGAGATATTCAGGACCCAGAAATCATCAAGCAATTTACCCATCAAATCCTCAATGAAACCCGGTTACGCTACCTGATATGCCTGACAGTCGCTGATATCTGCGCCACCAATATCAACCTATGGAATAGTTGGAAGCAGAGCTTGTTACGGGAACTCTATTTCTCTACAGAGAATCAATTGCGCCAGGGAAATACGCCAGATTTTCGGGAACGCATCCGTCATAACCGTTTCCAGGCACTTGCTCTGTTGCGCCAGGATAATATTAACGAACAGAAACTTCATCAGCTTTGGAGTCGTTGTCATGCAGATTATTTTCTTCGCCATACGCCAAAACAACTTGCCTGGCACGCCCGTCATTTAGTGCAACATGATTCTCAAGAGTCACTAATACTGATAAGTACCAAGCCAACCCGTGGCGGTACAGAAATTTTTATCTGGAGCGTAGATCGTCCTTCCCTGTTTGCGGCGGTTGTCGGCGAACTGGATAGACGTAACCTGAGCGTTCATAATGCTCAGATCTTTACCAATCGTGATGGTATGACAATGGACACTTTCGTGGTACTGGAACCCAATGGTCATCCTTTAGCATCGGATCGCCATGAAATAATACGTAACGCACTTTTACAAGTTGTTCTGGCTCCCCATACCAAAACACCGAAAACACGAAAATTGCCAACCAAACTGCGTCACTTCAACGTACCAACAAAAGTAACCTTCTTACCTACCCATAACGAACGACGAACCTATATGGAACTATTTGCCCTGGATCAACCGGGATTGCTGGCAAGGGTCGGTAATATTTTCGCCGAAATGGAGGTTTCACTGCATGGTGCACACATCACCACCATCGGTGAACGTGTCGAAGATTTTTTTGTGCTGGCAGATAAAGACCACAAGGCATTAAATAAAAAAGTCAGAGAAGAATTGTCAGAAAGGTTGACAGCAACCCTAAATCCAAAGGATAAAATATAACTCAATATAAGCCCATGATTCGGACGATAACCAAGGAACCCGATGCAATGCAGCAATTACAATCCATTATCGAAAATGCTTTTGAAAACCGTGCAACGCTTACTCCAGCAACCGTCAACCATGAAACACGTGATGCAGTTACTCAAGTCATCAACCTGCTGGATAGTGGAAAACTGCGCGTTGCAGAGAAAATTGACGGTCAGTGGGTCACTCATCAATGGCTAAAAATGGCTGTACTGCTCTCTTTCCGTATTAATGAAAATCAGATCATTGATGGCACAGAAAGCCGTTATTTCGATAAAGTTCCGATGAAATTCTCTGACTATGATCAGGCAAGATTTGAAAAAGAGGGCTTTCGTGTAGTGCCTCCTGCGGCAGCACGTCAAGGGGCCTTTATTGCCCGTAACTGCGTACTGATGCCTTCCTATGTCAACATCGGCGCTTATGTCGATGAGGGAACAATGGTAGATACCTGGACAACAGTCGGCTCCTGTGCCCAAATTGGTAAAAATGTCCATTTATCCGGCGGTGTCGGTATCGGTGGTGTATTGGAACCATTACAAGCGACCCCAACCATCATTGAAGACAACTGCTTTATTGGCGCCCGTTCTGAAATTGTAGAAGGTGTGATTGTCGAAGAGGGCTCAGTGATTTCAATGGGGGTCTATATTGGTCAAAGCACCAAAATCTATGATCGTGAAACAGGAGAAATTCATTATGGTCGTGTCCCTGCGGGTTCTGTTGTTGTCTCTGGCAACCTCCCATCAAAAGATGGTAGTTACAGCCTGTATTGTGCTGTCATTGTCAAAAAAGTGGATGCCAAAACACGAGGAAAAGTGGGCATTAATGAACTCCTCAGATCGATAGATTAAACTTTAAAATAGCGGATAATAAATAAGTCCGCTATTTTTTTGCTTTTTATCATCATTACCAACCTCAGTTAGTGTTATTAATATAGGCAGTTTGAATACGGACAACATGCACGCTCCGAAACGTACACAGAGTCCGTAAGGTATTCGGAGACGATCCGGATTCAAAATGACGCATAGAATAACCTACTGGGAAAAATACCCTTAAGGTGGTGCCATGTACGATAACTTAAAGAGTCTGGGGATCACATATCCCGAAGAAATTGACCGCTATAGTCTGCGTCAAGAAGCTAACAACGATATTCTGAAAATCTATTTTCGTAAAGATAAAGGTGAATTCTTTGCTAAAAGCGTGAAATTCAAATATCCGCGTCAGCGCAAGACTGTGACTGCAAACAATGCAGAGCAAGGATACAAAGAGATCAACGAAATCAATACCAACCTGCGTTATGTGATTGAAGAGTTGGATCAGATTTGCAAACGTGACCAAGTAGAAATCGATTTGAAACACAAAATCCTTGATGACCTGCGTCATCTTGAACACGTTGTTGCCAACAAGATTGCCGAGATTGAAGCCGATCTGGAAAAATTAACCCGTAAATAAAACGGTTCTATTAATTACACCGCCTATATCCTATTCGATATAAGCGGTGTATTGTAATTATTCAATTAATTCTCCCCATTGCCTGATCCAAGGCTGAGCAAAAACTTCCGGTTCAGCTTCTTCCACTGCATCCACCATCAAAACTTCACCGATTCTTATTGATCCTTGTTCTTGTAGTAATTCATCAAAAGTGCGGCCACCACCACAAAAATTCTCGTAACTGCTATCACCCAAGGCGATCACACCATAGCGTAATTCTGGCTGATAACCCAGTTCATCTCGCAAGGCATAATAAAGAGGTTGAATATTATCGGGCAAATCCCCTTGTCCAGTCGTTGAAGTGATAACTAAAACCATTTGATCGAGATAGGATTGCCACTGTTCCAGCTCCCCCTCTTCAAAGACTTCTACATCGTGACCTTGTTGTTCAAAGATCTGCTGTGCTTCTTCTGCAACAGCGAGCGCGTTACCATAAACAGTACCAACAAAAATACCTATCTTTGCCATAACCTATTTATCTCTTTTTAAAGGAATTATTAGTTATCCTCGCTGGCAACAGCAGAAAACTCAACCCTTCCCAAATCAGGGATAATTACCTTACCAGCTAAGTCGTCGCGTCAAATCAAATATTGCCACTATCAAGTTGACTCTGTCATGTAAACAGTATCCTAAAACGGTAACAAATAATCATCAACAGCATCGTTTTCTATAACAACCAAGATAAAGTAACAGAAGTGACGTCGTCTTAAATCAAGTTATTTAATCAATAATAATTCAGTGTTAAAATCACTTTTTTAAACAACTTTAGTTGATAATATTGATATTAATATGAAAAATGACTATACCCTATGGATTTCAAGTTGCATCGCGACGGCAAGGGAATGAATCCCCGGGAGCATAGATAACTATGTGACCGGGGTGAGTGAGTGCAGCCAACAAAGAGGCAGCTTGAAAGATGACGGGTATATATCCTTTTCTTCAAGATCAACAATAGCATAATGAGATTAATAGAATGGCACAAATAAGCACTAAATAAAGGAAAACCCTCACCATGTTTAACAATAGAGCTGTTGTGCTGAGTATACTATTAAGTGCCGCAAATATTACCGGCTCATCGGGTCTAATGATTTGGGTAGATACCGTGCTTAAAAACGGAGGCATGATTTTAAACGCTTATATTCCTGTTTTTTCCTATTTATTGGGGTTATCTCTGGGATGTATGACCATATCTTTTTTTATTCGAAAAATGAATATTGCTTTGTTTGAAAAACATATTTTTGGCTTCTTCTTATTAATAGCAACGATAAACTGCATTCTCTTTGCAAAAGAAATAATACTTATTCCAGTTTGGCTGGATGCTCTGCATAGAATATTATGGGGAGTAATAAGTGGATTTATTGTCATAATGGGAAGAAATATTCTTATAACTACAGGAAATGAAAAGAAAACGAATAGTAATTTTTCTATTTTAAGCTTGGCGTTATTAAGTCTACCATTTTTAATTCCTGTTATTTTCTCTCTTTTAGGTTTAAATTCCCGTACATCAGCAGACTTTTTTTCTGCTTTTATTTACTCTATTGCTTCAATTATTTATTTCACTGACTTTAAAAGCCATAATTTAAAAAATAACAATTTAAAAAGCAATAACTTAAAAAAACAAAAACACAATATTAAATATCCTGTAGAAACAACCAATAAATTAGTTGTTTTCTTTGCCTTTTCCAGTTTAGTTATCATCAATGTTTGCTTTTTCCTATCCTTAATGATTATGCCAGCAATGCGAACAAAATATTTTGAACATATTGATATAATTCAAATGTATATCATATTACTGATTATATGGTTCCCCTGTGCAATTTGGATCATGAAAATCATTAAATCTGCACTTTTAACCAAAATAATCATGATAGGTAATATCATGCAATTATTCTCTCTCGGATTCTGCTTACTTAGCATTATAACAAATTCTGGCATACTCTATTTGCTATTCACAATTATGGTATTTTTAGCTAATAGCATTATGCAACCTATTTTTTTCTCTTATTTGGGATTATATTCAAAAAACTCTCTTTATACTTTGGGTATGCAATCAGGGATTTATGTCTTTATTACTATGATCATTCTTTTTTATACTATTTATTTAGATGTTGGCGTTGAAGAAATCATTGCTGGATTTACAATATTACTAATTTCTTCAATAATTATCTCGCCTATTTTTCGCTTTGCCGTTGACTCTAAAAAGCAATAAAGCCAGCGTAATTATTATATTAAAAAATTTATTGCGCAATGAAGAAACATAATAATGACGGGCATTTCACACGAACAAAAATCAACCGCACTGACTAATAATACAGCCAAATTTCCTTTTCTCAATAGAAGAAACATTCATATTCTTCAATTATATCATCTAAAAAATTCAAATACTTATATACCCGTCATCTTTCAAGTTGCCTCTTTGTTGGCTGCACTCACTCACCCCGGTCACATAGTTATCTATGCTCCCGGGGATTCGCTCCCTTGCCGTCGCGATCCATCTTGAAATCCATAGGGTACATACTTACAGGAAATATTTATTTTATGCCAAGTGATGAGGATGATATAGATACCACACAATTGAAAGATACGCTATTACAAATGATTAGTTTGGTAATTATGAAGGATAAAAAGCACCCTAAAGTGCTTTTTATACAACCATTGATGATAAGCAGTAAAGGTACAATAATCATACCCTACATTAGCTTGCTAATACCTTTTTATTTCTAAAGTAAGTACTTAGTAAAGCAAAGAAAGTAAAAAGTATCAGTAATATCCAACTTAAGTTATAACTACCTGTAATATCTCTTAATATCCCTACTAATGGCGCAATAACAATTACAGATACTTGATTAGCAGTCATAGCCAAACCTAAAGCAAATCCCATCCTATCCTTAGGGGCTGTGTCTGCTATATAAGCTACCCAAGGGCCATACCAACCTACTCCAAAGAAACCAAGTAAGATCATTAATGGGAATAAAAAATAATAACTATCAGTTTTAATAAAAAATAAAATAGTGATTCCAATTAAAGAGAAAAATAAGCAACATAATACTTGAAAATATCTATTTGTTTTTGTTCTGTCACTCCAGGCAGCTAAGGCTATTCTTCCTACAACCCCAGAGACAAGAGCTGAGAATAATAAAGTTGCACCTATAGATGGAGAAATTTTTAGCTCTTCATAAAAATAAGAAATTAGATAAATAACCACACTATATTGAATGGCTGTTAAACAAGCCCCAGACAACATAATATTAAACATAGCAGGTTCTTTAACCATTAACATTTTATTTCGGATAGTCGATATAATATTAATGTGCCGTATTTGCTTTGCTCTAGGATCTTTATCTTTATAAAATATAAAAAAAAGTGTAGCCCCAAAAATAGCAATGCATCCACTGGCAAAGAAAGCGAAATGCCAATTAAAACGTATTGCCAAAAATGGTAAGATTAAACTTGCTAAAGCCCCTCCTAGAGGTAATCCTGCTTGTCTAATCCCCATAGCAAAACCTAACTGACTTTTTGAAAACCAATTAGAAACAGACTTGGCCCCACCTGGTTGCGCAGAGCTATACCCAATCCCAAGAATAAATAAGAGTATGAGAATCGCATAATAGTTATCAAAAAATAGGGTAAAACATAGAGTCATTCCAACTAAAAAAACACCTATACTTACCACGTACTTTTCATTAAACCTATCAAGTAATTCTCCAGCTATTAGTAAACCAACTAATGGTGCAAGTTGAGCAGACGATACTAGTAACCCAATTTGGAATGCAGATAACGACATCTGTTGTTGCAATAGTGGAGCGATAGAACCTATCCCTTGAACAAAAAAACACGCACATGCCTGCGTTATCGTAGCTATAAATAACACTATCCATTTATAATTTTCAATATTTTGATTTATCACGAATTAATTATCCTAGAAGATCTTTATAAAAAACCACTATAAGAATATGGATAAGTAAAGTTATCGGCCTTACTTTGTTCTGTTAAGAATAAAAATTTCTGAATTCCCTTTTGAGAGTTAATTTGGTTAATCGCTTGATAAAGGGAGTTAACGGCATCATAGGCAGGATCCACCCATTCCTTAACATTTTTAAAAATATACTTTAATTCATCTTTAATATTAGGAAAGTGAGTACATCCTAAAATCACTACATCTACATTATCAATCTCTTCTTTTGTCATTGATTTTAGTATTAAACTTTCTATGTCATTGGTTTTTAATAGTATTCCTCTTGATTTCATCTCTGAAAAGTTAACCAGCTCTGTTAAACCTAACTTTTTAAAGATGAACTTATCATCAATTAACTTTTCACATATATTATTAACATATTCACTGTTAATTGTATTAGGTGTAGCAATCAGAAGAACATTTTTTTTTGAAGAGATCTGAAAAGCTTCTAAAATAGGAGGGAGCACTTTAATACAAGGCAATTTTAGTTTTTCTATAAAATTGTTACTCAATAAAGTTGATGCTGTATTACAGGCAATAATTAAACCAATTGGCTTAAATACTTGTACTGCTTGCTCTAACAGATCTTCTATTCTTTCTAGTAGTAAATTTCTATCCTTATTTCCATAAGGATAGAACTTATTATCAGCAATATAAACGACGTCAGTACCTAAAAAAAAATTCTCTACATATTTAGATACTGATAAACCACCAACTCCCGAATCAAAAATCAATATTCTAGGGGTATCAGTATTTATTTTTTCTACAGAATCACCATTAGAATTGTAAAATTTTATATTTTTTTTTTCTAAAATAATCGTATCTTCAACTAACATAAAAACCTCTTACGCAATGATAGCTCGACTTTGAACAGATCCTCGCATTCCTCGAGATTTCTTTAAATCAGTTGTAAAGACAACTCTTGCTAACCAACGTGCTTTTTCTCCAAAGAAAGGTTCATATGCATCCCTGGCGTGTACACATCTAAAGTTATCAACAAATATGCAATCTGAAGTATTTAAAACAATTGATTCCTTATTTTTATTAAAAAAATCAATTACCTTATTGACTGCTTTTATTTCATCTAACGAATTGTTATCTAGGTTCAAAGCAGCAGCATTAATTCTTACATAAGGCTCTTCTTTTGCACCAAATAATATTGCTTGACCTTCTTCATCAACAATATTTGAAGTTGAATGAATTGGATTATGAGAAATATAAAACCTGTCCTGAAAAAGCAGTTCTTTTTCCTTGTCAGTAAGTTCAATACCGTCAATACAAGAAATTGTTGTTGGTGCTCTTTCTTCATTTCGCATACAGACAAGTCCCAAGAATTCAGCTCTTGCTGGATGAAAGGCATCTTCTACATGAAACCAAAAATCTTTATTTGAACCACTGCTTGAATTAGGGACATTTTGTAATTCTTCGAAAGGGATAATATTATTGTATATACTACCATTTCGTTGGGAAGTAAATCCCATTCCTTCTCCCAATAAAGATCCATATATACCTAATAATATTTTTGCATCATTAATTTTATATCCATCTTCTAATTCTATTAATTTTCTCGGAGTTGGTTGAACACCATTAAGTAAAACAGGGTTATCTTTAACATGAATAGCAGCATATTTCTCATGCCTCTTAAAATGATAAAACTCTTCTCTAATACTACGAGGCAACTCTTGTGCGAAAATTGAGGCTCTTTCTAGAAAGTCATATTGATTATCTAATTTCTCATCAAAAACAATATGATCTATTAAATCTTTAATCACTTTACTTTCATTTTGATCAGGTTTAATTTCCTTAATATATGTCATCTTCCTACTCTAATATAGTTAATATAATAAAGACCAATTTGGTTCAGGGAATTTATATTTTTTTAGTTTAAAACAAAATTTCATTTACATTTATTTACATTTTTATTATTTCCAAAATTTCATTTTATTCACAAATTTCAAAAATTTACATTATCATTGTAGAAAAAACATCTTTTTTCAAATCGAACAAAATATTTACGAAAATAATATTTAAATCCATTTTTTCAAAAAATCATGCATTTTTTATTTAAATACTAACGTAATATTACACTAGGAAACTTTTAATCTAAACAAGGTAGAAACTGAGTGTTTGTTTATTACTCATCGTATTAAAACCAACTATCAGTACTTTATCCATATAGGCTCTATTCATGTTGGCCTGTTTTCGTTTGCCACGAATACTGGTTTTTTTATTGTTTCCGCACGAAACATATTCAAAGTCAGATCATATACAAGCCAGAATTTCAGCAGTATCACCAGACTGGTTCTTAAATTTACGCCTAACTCAACGCAATAATACTTTGAGCAGATCGTTTCTCTTGTAGCTTTACTAAGCCTCGACTGAAAAGGTATATCCAAGGAAGTCGAAACGGGTGTGTTCATACCCGTCCTTTTGTTTCCCGTCTTTGCGCTTTGCAATAAGTAATTCGGGTTTTGTCAGGGTGAAACATTCCATCTACTACGCCAGCAACATACCTACAAAGCAAGACTGGGTTACTGTCGTAGAGAGCTTGCTTTGCTTGTAGTACTGGCGGGGTGGCGAGAGTCGACGACAGCTTTCGCTAATTACTATCATATTCCAAATCGGAGATAATACCTTGCCAGCCAAATTGTTGTATTAAATGCTGCCATGATGCATCCCATTTTGCCGTAAGCGATAATTTATCCCCCGTAACAGGGTGATCCAACTCAAGACAACTGGCATGAAGCATCAACCGACTGGTTTGATAATGCGCGGTAACCCCTCTGTTTTGCCGTAAATCGCCATGTGCTGTATCACCAATAATTGGGTGACGAATATGTGCCATATGGCGTCTTAATTGATGTTTTCGGCCTGTTTTCGGTGTCAATTCCAACAAACTAAAACGTGATGTAGGATAACGACCTATTTCTACCGGACACTCCACCGTTGCCAGTGGTCGGTAATAAGTCACGCAGGGCTGAGCCTCTTTATCACCCTCGGCAAATTTATCCGCGATTTTATCCAGCTCCTCAACCAGAGCGTAATCAATAATAGCTGATTCCAACACATAACCGCGCACGACGGCGTGATAAGTTTTTTGTAACTGATGATGTTCAAACTGTTGAGAGAGCTGACGGGCAACATCGCTGGAAAGCGCCATCAGCAATACGCCTGACGTCGGTCTATCCAGACGGTGTACAGGGAAAACATGCTGACCAATCTGATCACGCAATGTCTGCATAACAAAGACAGTTTCGTGACGCGCCAACCAGCTACGATGAACTAACCACCCCACTGGCTTGTTAACTGCCACAATATGATCATCCTGATATAACACTTCCAACATATCAGACGTTATCCTGCATAAATAAGCGATCCAACGCACGAAGATGTTTAAACAGTTGCTGGTAACGCCCGGTAGTATCTTCTTTATAAGACTCCTCAAAATAAGGCGCGATAGCAAATGCCGTAGGCAACGCCAATCCCTGCTCCAACAATGCATACATTCTCGGAATTAATACCCACTGCAACCACTCTTCAGCTAACATCCTATCAATGGAAAACGGCTCAACACTTTCGAAAGCTTCCGGTTTAGGCGGATGACTCTGCCACAAGTCAATTTCCCTCATGGCTTCTTCAATTAACTGTAATTTATACAGAATTTGTTTTGCAGTACTCATATTTTCAGCCTGACTCAGTTTTTATTCAAAACAACCAAGTTAGCAAGAATACCATCGATACCCTTTAGCTGAAAATTTGCTTGCTCCACCAAATAAGAGAAGGGAGCGCACAAGCGCTCCCCTTAAGTTAAATTCTATAGCAGTCCCGCTAATAACACGCTCCCTGCTCACTCCTTGACAAATTGTCCCTAGTTGGTTATCCCTTACCCATCATTTTATTTGTTGCATATCATCCTGTTATGCATTGTGTCATCCTGACCATCATCACTCATCTGTCCTTGAGAAATTGTGCGCAATGATTCCTTTCCTGCTGAGGACAGAATGAATTAATTCTTTCGATGAAACAAGCTACACATAATGGAACCAGTAAGTCAGGGCAGAGAATAAAATCTGTGATTATTTATAGGCTATTGAAATAAAATGAAAATAATAAACTAATGTGAAACTCACAAAAGTAAACTATGATATCTCTTACATGAAGTGTAAGAGATATCTCACAAAGGCAGCGTTAAAAATCGGGGTCTAACGCATAGAGACAGGTTCAATTGCGCCAAGAAACCTAATTAAGTCGGTAAATAAGCGCTTTCGTTTATGACTGCCAAACTGTTCCAAGATCACTTCACCGGTCAAATTACACAGAGAAATGATACCCATATCATCTGATTCCATCGTCGCAATAAACGCCGTTGGCGACAGTTTCAGCCGTTTCTGTGTCACCAAATGCCCTATCAAGTTTTCCTGTAAACGGATAAAGTCATCCTCACTCCAAACCTGAATCAAACTAAGCCGTTGACCTTCAAACGTTACCGTCATATCACCGGCCAATTGTGATGTATAAAAATCATGAATTGCTGGCTGCAATTGTATATCCAGTGCAACTTCGACGCTATTCAGCTTATCCTCTAAAGGAAAAGGCTGAGGAAGCCAATAAACTTCGTTGTCACCAGTTTGGGTAATACAAGGTGATGGTACACCATAAAGTTCACGGCTTGCAGGAGGGGCTCCGGTTTCCTTCTGCCACAAATCAACATAACAACGGGTAAAATTAGACAACGCTTCTGTAACATTAGAAATCATATTATTTTCAACCGGTAACTGTTAGGGTGTACTTATGTTAAGGTGTACTTGGCAATTTCATAGTAAACCAAAGATAGTAAAATGAGCGAACAAATAAAATTCAGACAAACGCGTTAACTTGCTAAACTTAAGCAACCACTATTATCAGATTTTGAGGAATAACATGTCGTTATATCGGGATCACCAAGCTCTTGAGCAACTTACTCTGGGTAAAACCACTTTATATCGTGACCAATATGATGCCAGCTTATTGCAAGCTGTACCCCGCAATATGAACCGTGAACCGCTGGAAATTTTCCCTGATAATTTGCCATTTCATGGCGCTGATATCTGGACACTGTATGAACTGTCATGGCTGAATAGCCGCGGTTTGCCACAAGTTGCTGTCGGGCACGTTAGTTTAAATGCAGAAAGTAAAAACCTGATTGAATCTAAAAGTTTTAAGCTCTATCTGAACAGCTTTAACCAGACTCGTTTTGAAAATTGGCAGGCCGTTGAAGAAACACTACAGCGCGATCTGGCTGCTTGTGCTGAAGGTGAGGTAGAAGTGACACTTCATCATTTAGATCATTTCAATAACCAACCAATCGCCGCTTTTACCGGTGAATGTATTGATGATCAAGATATTGAAGTAACTGAATATAATTTCAACCGTCATTATCTGCAAGATGCAGCACAAGGCCCACAAGTGGAAGAAGTTTTAGTTAGCCATCTGCTGAAATCTAATTGCTTGATCACTCATCAACCTGACTGGGGATCTGTCCAGATTCACTACAAAGGGTTAAAAATCAATCGGGAAGCATTGTTACGTTACTTGATATCATTCCGGCATCACAATGAGTTTCACGAACAATGTGTCGAGCGTATCTTCAGCGATTTACAACAATTATGTGCACCAGAAAAGCTCTCAGTCTACGCTCGTTATACCCGTCGTGGGGGATTAGATATCAATCCGTGGCGTACAAATAGTGAAGGCTTGGTTCCAGCAACAGGCAGATTGGCACGTCAATAAATCCGTTTTAAATCTGCTTTCCTAAACGCAATTCGTGAAAAATAAGCTGAAATAGGGCATGTAATACATTCAGTTTAGTGATATTGATATGTAATCCATACACGGTATACAAGGAGTCATTCTTGATCACACATATCAACCCACTCGGCTCGATGGATTTATTATCTCAACTTGAAGTAGATATGCTAAAGAGTACCGCAAAAAGTGATCTGTATCGCCTGTTCCGTAATTGCTCACTGGCCGTACTCAATTCAGGTAGCCAAACCGATAATAGCAAAGAGCTGCTCTCTAAATACACCGATTTTGAGATTAACGTATTGCGCCGTGAGCGCGGGGTAAAACTGGAACTGGTGGATCCACCAGAAGATGCATTCGTTGATGGAAAAATTATTCATTCACTACAAGCTAACCTGTTCGCAGTGCTGCGGGATATCTTGTTTGTCCATACTCAGATTACCGAACCAGGACAACAAGATTATTCCGATTCAGAGAATAGCGCGCATATCACCAATAGAATATTCTCTATTCTGCGCCATGCCAGAGCGCTGCATACCGATGAAGATCTCAACATGATCGTCTGTTGGGGAGGCCATTCAATTAGTAAGCAAGAGTATCAGTATGGCCGTAAAGTCGGTAATCAGCTTGGGTTACGTGGATTGAATATCTGTACCGGCTGTGGCCCTGGAGCAATGGAAGCACCGATGAAAGGCGCGGCTGTCGGCCATGCTCAACAGAATTACAAAAATAGCCGTTTTATTGGTATTACCGAGCCATCAATCATTGCGGCTGAACCCCCAAATCCATTAGTGAACGAGTTGATTATCATGCCAGACATCGAAAAACGTCTGGAAGCTTTTGTTCGTATCGCTCATGGTATCGTTATTTTCCCAGGTGGTGTCGGTACAGCAGAAGAATTGCTTTATTTACTAGGTATTCTGATGAATCCAGAAAACCAAGAGCAAGTACTGCCATTAATTCTTACCGGACCAAAGGAGAGTGAAGACTATTTCCAGGTTCTGGACGAATTTATTGTTCATACATTGGGCGAAGATATACGACGCTACTATCACATCATCATTGATAATGCGCCTGAAGTTGCCAGAATAATGAAAGAAGCGATGCCATTAGTGAGAGATAGCCGCCACAGTACCGGTGATGCATATAGTTTTAATTGGTCAATGAAGATCAATTATGATTTGCAACAGCCGTTTGAACCATCCCATAAAAACATGGCTGATCTTAATCTCCATCCTGATCAACCATCTGAAAAACTGGCAGCGTCACTGCGCCGTGCTTTTTCCGGAATTGTTGCAGGTAATGTGAAAGAGGTGGGTATTCAAGCGATTGAAAAACAGGGTCCATTCAAAATCCACGGGGATGCTAAAATAATGCGCCATATGGATAATCTACTGAAAGACTTTGTGGAACAGCATCGAATGAAGCTACCGGGAGGCACCGCCTATGAGCCTTGCTACGAAATTATCAAATAAAATTACCTGAAAAAATATCTGCGCTCCACGGATGGAGCATTATGCTATTTAAAGTGATCCCATATGATACACCTTCTTATTGTTGATGCTCTTAACCTTATCCGACGCATTCATGCTGTACAGGGCAGTCCATGTATTCCTGCTTGTGAACATGCGCTCCGGCAGCTTATCCAACATACTCATCCCACGCATGCCGTCGCAGTATTCGATGAAGAGAATCGCAGTCACAGTTGGCGTCACCAGATATTACCTGACTACAAAGCCGGCCGTTCGCCCATGCCTGACAATCTGCAACAAGAAATGCCGCAAATCAGAATATCATTTGAGCAACAAGGAGTCGCCTGCTGGCACGCAGAAGGGCATGAAGCTGACGATCTGGCGGCGACACTAGCCGTAAAAGTGACTTCTGCTGGTCACAACGTGACGATTGTTTCTACTGATAAAGGATATTGCCAGTTACTTTCACCCAATATCCGTATCCGTGACTACTTTCAAAAACGCTGGCTGGATATGCCATTTGTTCAACAAGAGTTTGGCGTCTTACCAGAACAATTACCTGATTATTGGGGACTGGCTGGGATAAGTAGCAGTAAAATTCCGGGGATTCAGGGGATCGGGCCGAAAACCGCTGCCACTTTATTGCAACAGGCCGGCACACTAGATAACCTCTTTCAGAACCTCGACCAACAACCCGATAAATGGCGCAATAAACTAGAATCTAATCAAGAAATGGCATTTATCAGCCGGGAAGTTGCGTCATTACGTACCGATCTGGCTTTAAATGGTAATCTGCAACAACTCCGGCTGACAACAGTAACCTAACGAAAATACTTCGCTATCTTATCCAGATGTTCGCCTCTTAATTCTCCGGCCTCACTAAGCAGGCCGATCCAAGCCTTAATATAATTATATTTTGCTTGTGAGAGATCGCGTCGAGCAGTATATAACTGCTGTTCAGCATTCAAGACATCCACATTAACCCGCTGCCCAAGCGCAACACTTTTACTGGTCGCGTCTACCTGCAAGCTAGCTGATTCAACCGCCATTTCATAAGCACTAATCCGTTTTTCACTATTTAAGTACTGATTATAATTGCGGCGTAATGCATTGAGGATTTCTCCAGCCTGAGCATCAAGATCATATTTAGTCCTGCCATAGTGGGCCGCCGCCTGACGTACAGAGGCAGACGTAGCACCACCATTATAGATATTCATGCTCATCCGTAAGCCAATGGTATCGGTTCGATATTTTTGATCTACAGTATTATCGCTACTGGATTCGTTTTCAGAATGGGATGCATAGAACTCCAGCTTAGGTAAATAGCCTGCCCGGTTGCGCTGCACTTCATGGTACGCGGCTTGCACTTCCTGACGAGAGGCAGATAAAACCGGGTTGTTAGCCAATGCCAATTTTTCCCACGCCTCATAACGCTCAGGCGACAATCTCAATACATGGAAACGCTTTTTATCTGATAGCCGTTGCACAGGCAAATCTACAGGGAGAGGAACGCCCACAATTAGCTGTAAACTTCGGATTGCCGCATCTAAATCGTCTTTGGCTGCTATCTCATCGGCAATCGCCTGACTGTAACGAGATTGCGTTTCCACCACATCAGTACGTGTCCCTTCACCAGAAGTAAATAATTTCTTATTCAGTTCCAGTTGCTTTTCATAAGCCATTTTCTGCCGTATGACTAAATCAATCTGATCCTGCGCATAAGCCACATCCACGTAAGCATTCACAACCCGAACAGCCAGTTGCTGAAAATCTGCCCGAAAACGTTCATTGCTCATCAAAGTGTGAGCCTGACTGGCTTTATAACGAGCCCATATTTCAAAATCGATCAACGGCTGAGTCAATACAACAGCCGCGTTATAACTGCTATATTGGCGATCCCGGCTGCTAGTTGTCTTCCTGCCCCAAAAGTCATACCCAACAGATTCCATATGTTGCCAATTCCGTGGTGAATTCTGGTAAGACATCATTACTTTAGGTAACAACTCTGCCCTGCCGAGCTTTTCATACTCTGCCCCCCCTTCCCGCTCTTTCACTGCGGCGAGAAAAGTAGGATCATTTTCTAATGCCAGCGCATAGGCTTCAGTCAAACTCAACGCCCATGTAGGAAAAGAGAACAGACTGACGCTGAAAAGAATCAGCAAACCAATTGATAAAGAAACATTATTCAGTTTCATAATCACTCCTCTATCAACGATGTTGAAGCCCGATCCCACAATGGCTTAAATAGATAGCTCAACAAAGAGCGGGAACCCGTTTTGACAAAGACCTCAACCGGCATTCCTGGCCTGATATCCAACCCTTTCAGTTTTTCCATTCCCTCAGGAGCGACAACTACTCTCATCTGATAATAAGGTTGACTGGTTGTTGGATCGACCAACCTATCCGCGGAAATCACGGCAACTTTTCCTTCAACTTTTGGCGTCCGATTCTGGTTAAAAGCGGTGAACATCAGATCCACATTCAACCCTTTACTAATCTTATCTGCCAAATTAACCGCAACACGCGTTTCTACTTCAAGCGCCATCTGGTCCGGCAGAATTTCCATTAACTTCTCGCCAGGAGCAACAACCCCACCTTGGGTAAAAATATTTAATCCCACAACCGTGCCGTCAACCGGCGCCACAATTGAGGTATGAGTCAGTTCAAACTGTGCTGTATCCAGCTTATTTCTATATTCACTGGCAGAGACCTGCACCTCCGCTAATTGCGTGCGCACTTCCCGCTGATAGTCAGCTGTGCGTTGAATAATACGCTGCTGTGTTTCCTGTAACTGTTTTTCAAGCTGACCTGCTCGCCCTGCCATTTCCGCTATGCTGCTGTTGAGTTCAGCCTGTTCACGCAGAAGTTCCAGATAACGATTACGCGGAAAATAGCCCTCATCCGCTAAAGATTTCAGATTAGTTATCTGCTCCTTAAGCGCCGCCTGCTGCATACGCTTACTGAGAAGAGAAGATTTCAGCCCTTTAATTTGAAAATTTGTTCCTTCGACAGACTGTTCAAGCCCTCGCAAATCGCTTCTCAGCACTTCACGGCGTGATACAAAAAGTTGTTTTTGCAGTTCGATAATCTCATATACCCGCGGTTCAGATTGTAATTGCTGTAATATGTCGGGAAAAATTAACGCTTCATCACCATGCTGCTCGGCTAATAAACGGGCTTCCGTTGCCAGCGTGGTATACAGTTGATCTTGAAGTGCATCGACCTGTGCCTTTGCCTGCACCTGACTGAGCTGGACGAGTGTCTGACCCGCTTTTATTGTTTCTCCTTCAACAACCTTAATCTGGCTGATAATACCGCTTGCCGGGGCCTGAACTGTTTTACGATTACCATCCACAACCACTACACCAGAAGACGCGACTCCTTTATCCAACGGTGCTAACGCGGCCCAAATGAGAAATCCTAGGATCCCCACACCAATCACTAACCATCCTAGTCGCAAAAAATGCCTTTCTTCCAAAGGCAACAATCCTTTTTCATCTCTTACCGGCGTAATCTGATCAGACATATCCACTCCCGGACAGAAATCTCCGTCTCAGCTATTTGATATTATTATAATTAAATGCACATTTACTTATGATGCCTGCGCGACTGCCTTGGTCGCAGAATGTTCCTGACTATTATTTCTTTGTGATAAAGCGGCCATCACCTGTTGAGATGAACCGAACATCTTCATTTTCCCCTGAACCAGCAGCAATATTTTGTTTGTCTGTGATAGCAATGAGGTGCGGTGAGTAATCACAATCACAGTCTTTCCTTGTGCCTTTAACTGAGAAATCGCCTCATTTAATGCTCTTTCCCCTGCCTCATCCAGGCTGGAATTAGGCTCATCCAACACGACCAATGACGGCTCGTCATATAACGCACGAGCAAGGCCAATTCGCTGTTTCTGCCCACCAGATAATCCAACTCCGCCAGCACCAATCACGGTGTCATAGCCCTTATCAAGTGCTAATATCAGCTCATGAACGCCCGCTTTCTTTGCCGCCCGTACCACTTTCTCTGGCTCCACTTCATTAAAACGAGCAATATTTTCAGCGATAGTGCCACCAAACAACTCAATATCTTGCGGTAAATAACCGATTGAGGAGCCCAGTTCATCTTTATTCCACTGATAAATATCTGCATTATCCAGACGAACAACGCCTTCCTGTGCCGGCCATATTCCGACCAGTAACCGGGCAAGAGTCGATTTCCCAGACGCACTGGGACCAATTAATCCCATCACATCACCGGCATCCAACGAAAAGCTAATATCCTGTAAAACAACCTTACTGTTTCTTCCCGGCGGCGCTGCGGAAACTTTATCCACGGCTAAACTTCCTTTTGGCGCCGGCAATGACATCCCCGGTTTGCGTTCCGGTTGTTGTTCCAACAGGTTGGTTAACCGTTGCCATGACAAACGAGCACCACTCCAGCCTTTCCAGGCTTGAATCAGTTGTTCAATCGGTGAAAGTGCCCGTCCCATCAAAATTGAAGCCGCAATCATCATACCCGGCGTAATATGCCCACCAATCGCTAACCAGCCCCCTAATCCAAGGATCAGTGACTGCAAGGCCAAACGCACTGTTTTAGTGACTGAATTAATCACTGAAGCCCGCTCACTCGCAATGCGCTGGAAATCCAGGAAACGCTCATGTAATCCAAACCATCTCCGACGTAGCACCGGCAACATACCTAACGCCTCTATGACTTCGGCATTACGTAAATTAGTGCTGGCAAGACTTGCTGAACGTAGAGAGAGTTTACTGGCTTCGGATAACGGCTGACTTGATAACCACTGATTCAACACAGCCAAGGCAATCAATACCAGCGCGCCTCCCAGTGACAATAGACCAAGCCAGGGGTTAAAAAGAAAAATAACGAGCAGATAGATTGGAAACCAAGGGGCATCAAAGAAGGCAAACAAGGCATTACCCGTCAAAAACTGGCGGATATTGGCCAAGTCATTGAGCATCTGACCGGCATCAGTAGTGCCATTTTTCAGATTCGATTCATAAGATGCGGTATAAACCCGGTTATTCAGCTTCATATCAAGCTGGCTGCCAATACGGATAACAATCATGCTACGGATATATTCCAGCATTCCCATCATGGCAAACATGCCGAGAGTAATCAGAGTCAACATCAGCAAAGTGATTTCATTGCCCGACGGCAATACTCTGTCATAAACCTGCAACATATAAACAGACGGAACTAACATCAGCAGGTTAATAAAAGCAGTGAACAACCCGATAGCCCAGAATACCCGGCTACGAGCACGAATGACATCAGTAATTTCATCCTTCGGGAGCAGTAGTTTCACATTATTTCCTTATTTTTATTTTTTTAAAAATATAACTATCTGATGTTAATGTTTCCTTTCTTATTCATTTTTCTTATTAGTCTTATTGGGCTTTATCATTAATTCCCGACCATCGGCAAAGCGGGCAAACCAACCATCTGGCTCATGAGCAAAAAAAGCCAAACCACTCCCCTGTTCATCAGTAATTGTGAGCCCATCTGGAGTTGGCCGCCAACCGGCAGGCACTTCACCAAACATATACGCTAAACAATCGTTATCACCATTAAGTGACCAAATTGATCCCTCTGGTAAGGGATGGTCAGTCAATAACACATCGCATTGTTGATGTTTATCCGACAATTGCCACACGCCTTTCAATTCACTCGCGTGTGGGAGATCAAGACTACTAGCCATACTTCCTCCGATAATGCTGAATGTCAGAGCAACAAAGAATGCAAATTTCAGATACCAAGCCGCAAAAACCATGCCGCCTCCAAACAAATAACCGCATCTAAGTCAGATGCGGTTGTGTTGTTGTGTTACGAAAGGATGAAATCAGACTCTAATATGGGTTCTCCAACAATCTTCACCCAAAAATCATCGTAGGAAAATTTACCGCCCAAATTAATGGCGAAATCATTCACCTTATCAACAGTGTTATAACGAAGCACAGCTTCTCCAACTTCACCAGTGAATTCCTCTACAAATTTAACGCCACCCTTCCCGGCTTCACCCAGATCAAACAGTGACACATCAATCTTGTCTTCACCGGAAACAAAGTCATGGATCCAATCACGCTCAAGAGGAGGTGATTCCTTGGCACTCAGGTAGACAAAGGTATCTTTGCCTTCCCCACCCCAAAGATTATCTGCCCCTAAGCCACCGTAAATAATGTCATCACCAGCTCCCCCTTTCAAAGTATTGGCGGCATCATTCCCGATTAAAACGTCATTACCACTGCCACCAATCGCATTTTCAATTGTGACGCCACGGGCAATAGAGACGTTTCCTTTTAGTCCACCGACATCAGAGAAAGAGGCTTCATTCAGATTGATACGTTGATCTTGAGTAAAACCAGAGAAATCAAACGTATCATTGCCACCGGTATCCCAAGCGGTGAACAACAGTTTGCTGTTCTCATCTTTTGCGGTATAGAAGTCACGATCTGTGTTGGAATTAAAACCATATACGGTGTCATCGGCACGGATGGTATTATTCGCGCCATATACCGCCTGAATGGCAGAAATATCATTAAGTAATGGTGCGGAAGAATAAATACCTTTAAAGTCCTGCCCGGTATTTTTTTCACTAAAATAACTCATAACAGTATAAGCACGGCTGTCTTCAAAATAAGTCGCGCTGTTCTTATAAGTCGGGCTTACCTCATCAGACGCATTATAATCAGCCGGATGTTGCAACCCCAGAGTATGACCAATTTCATGAGTAAGCGTTTGACGGCCATAACCATTCACGTCAATATCGTTGTTTAAGAAAGTACGGCTTTTTGCATTATACCAAGTTCCTAACTGTGTCTTCTCTGGTCTTGGCAGATAAGCAAACGCATAGCTCCCTGTCAAACTAACATCAAAGAACCCAAAGGTGACATTTGCCTCTTTAACATCAGTGGTTTCAACGAAATTAATATTAGCAACATCAGCCCAAGATTGTATTGACAGTTTTGCAGCAGCTTTTTGTTCATCATTAAATGCTGAAAATTCAGAAATATGCCACGGCATATTATCCGGTTTACTCTCCAGGAAAGTATACTTTAATTGGAAAGCTTTAGATTTATCGTCGTCCTGATGCCCCCAACGATAATCACCCCGGATTAATTCTTTAGCAGCATCTTTACTGGGCTCATGCTCAACGACAATATTAGAATCCTTACCTGGTATATAAGCCTGTAACCATTTCAGCAACTCATTTGCCTTTTCTGAACCGCTAACGTCTTCCGAGTATGAAATTTTCTTCTTTAAAGACATATATTTCTCCATAAATTCAGGACTTAGATATAAAATTCTTTTTATTTAATTAAATACAAGTCAATAAAACCTGAAAACAACAGACCGCCCCTGGTCATACAAATTAACAACTAAAATCCCTTTCACATAAACGTAACACTAAAGTTAATTATGTAAAAAGCAATTAACATATTTTTTTAATATAAACGTGATAAAAATAACATAAAACAAATAAGCGATTGTTTTATATAACATAACTATTTAAGGCGAAAAAAATACCGCTAATTTCTTAGCGGTATTTTCTTATGCATTAATTATCGATTATTTGACTATCTATAAAGTAAACTTTAAAAAATTTATAGAATTATTGTTGATAATTTTAATAAGTAATTATCCCAATCCGTTATATAAATAGAAGAGTCTAGAATAAAAAACTTCCTTCAACGCAATACTGCGGGGCATAAGTATATATAAGAGGTTTAAATCAAGTAATACCTATATATTATTATTTAATAAAGCAATAACAACTTGATTAAATCAATAAAAAACATATATCACAGAGTAGTTAATACTTTCCTTATTCTAAATCATTTTTTACCAATATAATTAAATTATGGTTTTGAAGAATTAAATAAGAAGATCCATATATCTGATTAAATACCCTTAAAGACAAGGTATAAAAACCAATAAATCAATGCATTCAAAAAGATATCAAATTTAAAATAGCAAACTTAACCTATATAATATAGACATTGCCCTTACTTAATATTAAAATTAATTTTCATATCTAACCATTAATTAAATAAATTGTAAAAAACAATCCCTTCCATTATTTCCCAGATTATAATGTTAATTTATATAATTATTCCAGACTAAACTAACGATTAATTAAATAATTATAAAAACATATTTATTTTGTTATTTCATTTAAGTCAAGTGAAAAAATCAACATTTTCCCGACAAAAACCATACAATATCAATCATTATATTAAGTCACAACAGAATATTATGTAGCCTTTTCTTACTAATTAAGTGGATTAAATCATCTTAATACACTCATTCTATTCCGTAACAGAATGAAAAATAAAATACACCCGTTATCTTTCAAGTTGCCTCTTTGTTGGCTGCACTCGCTCACCCCGGTTACATAGTTTGCTATGCTCCCGGGGATTCACTCCCTTGCCGTCGCGATGCATCTTGAAATAATAATGTCATCCAATATCGAAAAAAACGCCTCAGGATATAGCTGAGACGATTTAGAAAATCTTATTTTATGAGTTATTCCAGAATGATGATGAACAACAGTGAATCAGTAATCATTCCGGCTAGCTGCATAAGCAGACCAAATACGACGAACATGAACCGTTATTTCTTCCCTGTCATGATAAAGGTGCTTTGCCTGAATTTGTGCATTTATACCCCCCTCTTTTAATTGCAAGTTCATTTTCTGCAAATTATGAGCAACTTCTTCATAACGCTTTTTCATGGGTAATTTAAGATTAAAAATAGCTTCCCGGCACCAGCCATTAACTAACCAATCTGCCATTAACTGCGTCACTTTTGCTGGTTTTTCCACCATGTCGCATACCAGCCAATAAATGTTTTTTGTCGAAGGCTCAAACTTAAAACCATCAACTTTGTGATGTTTAACTTGCCCCGTATCCATCAAACTTTTCGACATCGTGCCATTATCTACCGCATGAACCATCATACTACGTTTCACCAGTTGGTAAGTCCAACCACCAGGGCATGCACCTAAATCAACCGCATACAAACCGCTAGCCAACCGCTCTTCCCATTCATCATGTGGGATAAAAACATGAAAGGCTTCTTCCAGTTTTAATGTTGAACGACTTGGTGCATCCGAAGGAAATTTCAACCGAGGAATACCCATATAAAATGGCGAATTATTGTTACTGTAAGAATAACCAACATAACAGCAACCCGGAGCGATAAAGAAAACGTGTATCACCGGGCGATTAACGTTTTCCCGAATCTGCAAGATCTTTTCCTGACGCATAGCATTACGCAACGGAACAGTAAATTTTCGACAGAATTTTAATAACTCTTTACTTTCATTAGTATCAGGCACCTCAACCCGTAACTCACCGGCACGCTCAATGACACCATGCAGCATACCTACAATCGGGCTTATCCGATCTTCAGGAGGTAAATCTCGCAATAATTCACCCACGACCAGCATCTGGCGGGCAAAAATCAGCTCCCGAAATGGGATCTCACGAATCAGCCGATCGGCATCTTCATATTGATAACACTCAAACAGGACATAACCACTGTTGTCTTTCACCCGGGCAAAACCGTAAATCTCTTTTTGACCCGCCTTATCAGTGATTTCTGCTGCACACTCTTTTTCAAAACCAGGGCGGCAATATAAAGCAATTTTATTCATGGCGAAGCGCCGATTTCCTTAGACGCAAAGCGCCAATTAATACTAAAAACCAGCCGATAAGAAAGCTAAATCCTCCAACTGGCGTAATATAAGCGAAAAATTTAACCTGCAATAAAGCCATACAATAGAGACTGCCACTAAACAACAAAATACCTACTGCAAAAAAAACGCCACTCCAGTAAAACCAGAGCACAACTTTACGCATTAGCATGGCAGACATCGCCATCATTGCCAGAGTGTGAATACCCTGATATTGCAGACCGAGATCAATCCAACTTATCTGATATTTTTCCATCATCGGAGATAATAAATGTGACCCTACAGCACCAAACGCCACATAGAAAAACCCACTGAAGCCAGCAAAGATAAGCATTAAGCGACTATTCACTGTTATCTTCCTTTTTCATATTCTATACCCGTCATCTTTCAAGTTGCCTCTTTGTTGGCTGCACTCGCTCACCCCGGTCACATAGTTACCTATGCTCCCGGGGATTCGCTCCCTTGCCGTCGCGATGCATCTTGAAATCCATAGGGTATATCTGCTCGAATGCCTTATTCCGCTCTTACTCATTGGTAATAAAGCCCAATTTCTCCTGCTCACTGGCTGCCTGAGCCAAAACCCATTGTCTGAATGCGGCAATTTTCCCCAATTCAGCCTGATTGTCATGACAAACAAGGTAAAATGCATTCTTACTCACTAACACATCATTAAATGGGCAAACTAAGCGCCCCGCATCAATTTCAGTCCGAGCCATGACATTATTAGCCAGTGCAATACCTTGCCCATGAACAGCGGCTTGGATCACCATTGCACTATGGCTAAATATCGGTCCTTGCTGAACATTTATCTGCTGCTGCATATCAAGCTGGCGCACATACGCTTGCCAGTCACGACGAGAAGAATCGTGTAACAACGTATGACGCGCCAAATCTGCGGGGGTCTTCAAAGGATTTTCTCCAGTCAGTAACGAAGGAGAACAAACGGGAAGCAAATATTCTGCGTAAAGGCGATCGGTGCGTAACCCCGGCCAATTTCCACGACCATAAAATATGGCAACATCAACATCATCAGCAAGCTTATCTTCTTCTCTGTCTACCGCCTGTATTCTGACATCAATGCCGGGATAAGCTAAATTAAAGCTGGACAGCCTTGGAACCAACCACTGGATAGCAAAGCTAGGTGAAAGGCTAACCGTCAAAGCACCTTTGGCACTTCGAGCTTGAAGTTTACGTGTTGCTTCATTTATCGCCGTGAATATTTCTTTAATGTCCAGATAGTAGCTTTGACCTTCTTCAGTCAACAATAGTGATCGATTGCGACGACGAAACAACTTCAACCCAAGAAAATCCTCCAGACTTTTCATCTGGTGGCTAACTGCGGCCTGCGTCACAAATAACTCTTCAGCCGCCTTAGTAAAACTTAAATGGCGCGCTGCGGCATCAAAAACCCGCAACGCATTAAGTGGAGGTAAACGTTTGGACATGTGAGCCCTTATGTAATGTTGACGATACCGGTAACTCTTTATATTTAGTTATTAGTTTTTGTAATCCGAATCATTATAAATTGTCCATTGAGGATACACCAGTAAATCCCTATAGTGGCGCCACTTCCTAAGCCGGAACGAAAAGTGAATCAGCTTAACGCTATGAAACTTTTGGCTTTGTGGTTGTGATGTTGTGTTTGCAAGTTGTCTGGGAAACCGGACCCTGTAGCTCAAGCTACTGTTTTTTCACTTCCTGTACATTTACCCTGTCTGTCCATAGTGATTTTTTAATGCACCGCAGTTGCGGTGCTTTTTTTTGGCATAAGGCGTGGAACATGGCAATATTATTCCATGTAATAACCTATCCATTTTCAGCCAGAAATAAATGGTTAAGCACCATCACCACCAAAACAAAATTAATACATCTATGAAAAAGTTCGAACCAGAACAGTTCCGCCAGCAATTTCCAGCGCTACAACAATTTCCATCACAACAATTTTCATCACAACAACAGACGGTATTTCTGGATAGTGCAGCCACTGCACTCAAACCACAAGCCATGATAAAGGCAACTCAAGACTATTATCAAAACAGTGGCGCTACTGTACATCGTAGCCAACACAAAGCAGCACTGGAAATTACATCCCGCTATGAACAGGCCCGGCAACGAGTTGCTGAATTCATCAACGCCCCTAAAGCTGAAAATATTATCTGGACAAAAGGAACAACAGAATCCCTCAATCTAGTTGTTCAAAGTTATTTCCGCCCTCATCTCCAGCCCGATGATGAAATTATCGTTAGTGAGCAGGAACACCATTCCAATCTGATACCGTGGTTAATGTTGGCAGAGCAAATCGGCGCCAAGGTTATTAAATGGCCTTTAGGCAATGGTAAATTGCCTGATATCAACATTTTGCCTGAACTGCTAAACAAACACACCCGATTGATAGCCATCAGCCAGATGTCCAATGTGACTGGCGGAGCAGTTGATCTCGCTGCAATAACTGCAATAGCACACCAACATGGTTGCCTGGTTGTTGTGGATGGTGCCCAAGGCATTGTTCATAATCCCATTGATGTTCAACAATCAGATATCGATTTCTACGCATTCTCTGCTCATAAACTCTATAGTTCGAACGGCGTTGGTATACTTTACGGCAAAAGTGAGCTTCTTAATGCTATGTCTCCTTGGCAAGGTGGCGGGAAAATGCTCTCTCACACTTCATTCAGCGGTTTTATACCCGAAGCAGTACCTTTCCGGTTTGAAGCGGGCACACCAAATGTTGCAGGTATTATTGGTTTTTCTGCCACACTGGAATGGTTGAAAGATATTGATATTGCCAAAGCCGAAACCCATGCAGTCGCACTTGCTGATTATACCGAAGCACAACTCTCCGCTTTACCCGGATTTATCAGCTATCGCATTGCCGGTTCCAGCTTATTGGCTTTTAATTTTACCGACATTCATCACAGTGATTTGGCAGCCATTCTGGCAGAACAAAATATTGCTTTACGTTCCGGTCAGCATTGCGCTCAACCCTTGATCGAAGCGTTAGGCATCAGCGGCTGTTTGCGCGCCTCCTTTATGCCTTACAACAACCAACAGGATGCCGATGCTTTAATTCAGGCAGTAAAATTTGGCCTTTCTTTCTTACGGGATGAATGAATACAAGATGAATGACATTATGACTCAAACCGCTGAAAACCGGATTGCACCACACCCATTTGGCCAGGAAATCAGCCAACAACAGCTCATTGCAACCTTTGACCAATGCCGCCAATGGGAAGATCGTTATCGCCAGTTAATCTTACTGGCAAAGAAACTGCCCGCATTACCAGAGAACTTGAAACAGCAAGACACTGAAATGTCCGGCTGTGAAAACCGGGTTTGGTTAGGGCATCAATTACTGCCAGATGGCTATTTACATTTTTATGGTGACAGCGAAGGCCGCATTGTAAAAGGCCTGCTGGCGGTAATCTTAACTGCCGTAGAAGGCAAAACACCGGAACAAGTTTTAGCAACTAACCTATTGGCACTGTTCCACCAACTAGGGCTGGAACAACAGATAAGTGGCTCACGGTTGAACGGAGTCAAATCGCTAATCAATACTGTGCAGAACGCCGCAACATCTTATATACCCTATGGATTTCAAGATGCATCGCGACGGCAAGGGAGTGAATCCCCCGGAGCATAGATAACTATGTGACCGGGGTGAGCGAGTGCAGCCAACAAAGAGGTAACTTGAAAGATAACGGGTATATCAAAGATCACCCTGACGTTGCGCTTTAGCCACCATTTTTTTCAAGGCATGGGAAACCGCCACAAATCCAAATGTCGCCGTGACCATCGTTGCGGCACCAAAACCAGAAGCGCAATCCATACGCTTAGTTCCCTCTGCGGTACTTTTCGCGGCACAAGCAGAACCATCACTCTGCGGATAAACTAACTGCTCGGTTGAAAACACACAATCGATGCCCAATTTACCTTTGCCATTCTTCACAACACAATAATCAGATTTCAGCCTTTCTCGCAGTTTAGCCGCTAAAGGGTCCTGAACCGTTTTTGCCAAATCAACAACCTGAATCTGTGTAGGATCAAGTTGCCCTCCTGCTCCACCGGTTGTCACCAGCGGAATTTTATGGCGGCGGCAATAAGCCAACAGCGCCGCTTTCGGCCTGACACTATCGATAGCATCAATCACATAACTAAATCCAACCGCCATCATCTCTTCAACATTATCGGGTGTGAGAAAATCATCAACACAAGTCACTTTGCACTCTGGATTAATTGCCAGAATACGCTCGGCAATCACCTCAGTCTTTGGTTGCCCAATATGCTGTTTTAAAGCATGTAATTGGCGATTGGTATTGGTGATACAAACATCATCCATATCAATCAAGGTGATCGCACCGATTCCTGTACGAGCCAAAGCCTCAGCCGCCCAGGAGCCAACACCACCGATACCCACAACACAAACATGAGAATGGCAAAACAAAGAAAGCGCTTTTTGACCATATAAACGGGCAGTCCCCGCAAAGCGCTGCATATATGCATCAGAAAGAGAAGTTTGCATTACTGAATATCAATCCTGAAAACCTGTTATAAAATTTATGAAAAGCAATCACTGATTTACCGTCAACATGGTAGGCGGCGCTTTTTTTAACACCCAAACCCGACCGTAGTGGTTATAGAAACCTGCCGCTATACCCGCCGCCCCACCAATACCATGATAGATATCGAAATGATGTCCCTTTATCGCCCCACCAACATCCAATGCAACCATCAGCCGCATCTGGTACTGACCGGTAAATTTACCCTCTCTATCCAACAGAGGTATCTCTGCTAACAGGGTTGTTCCTGGTGGAATAAGCATTTTATCAGCGGCCACAGAAGCTTTTGCAATTAAAGGAACACTACTCGCACCTCGTACCGGCGCATAGTTTTCAGGTTTAAAGAAAACAAATGATGGGTTCTGCTCCAACAGCTCACGGACTTCTGCCTCACTGTGAGATTCTGTCCATTTACGAATCGCCAGTATAGAGATATCTTCCTGCGCAATTTCTCCGCGCTCAATCAGCAACTTGCCAATGCTCCGGTAAATATGCCCATTTTTACCGGCATAACCCAAAAAAGTCAGTGGCCTACCATCACCAAAATCAACATACCCACTGCCCTGCACCTCCATAATATAATTATCAATCAGTGAACGACTATAACCAATAATCAGACTGGGGCTAAGAGCGCCGTTGTCTATTTCAGTTCGGCTTGGTAAACGGTATTTACTCTTAGGCGGCATCCGGTACAGAGGATACTTAAATTCCCCCTGTTTAACACGACGAGCTTGTAACACTGGCGTATAGTAGCCGGTAAATTGGACGTTACCGTAATTATCCACACCTTCCATCTGGTAAGCGCGTAAATTAAACAGATTCAACTTACTGGTTTCACCACCCGCTAACATCCAGTTTTGAACAGCGTCAAAAGTTAAGCTATTACAATTATACAGACGAGGAGCAGACTGACTAATTAGCGCAACCTGCTCTGAAAAATCCTTTGCATTAACTGGCTTACCCTGCGCATTAGGTTGATTAACCAGCCGTAAATCCTGCTCGATATGACCATCTCTATATTGTTGGCCCTGTGCCGTTGGGCGAGAATGACATCCAACCAACAGTGAAATCACGGCTCCACACAGCAGATACTTACCCCAGTATTTCATTGTTGTTTTCTCTCTTACCAACATAACTCTGTGGCGAACAAAATGCTAAACCAATAGAAACGATGCAACTTACCATAAAAAAAATAACTTAACAAAACAACGACACAAACGAATAGAAAAACATCAATACGCAGAGTAACTAATCAAAAACGTAACGAAACAAACAATAATTAATAAAAAAACTTGCAACAGATCTTATCCTGAGTATAGTGCCCGCATCGGACGCGGGATGGAGCAGCCTGGTAGCTCGTCGGGCTCATAACCCGAAGGTCGTCGGTTCAAATCCGGCTCCCGCAACCAACACTATAAAGTAGTTCAATATTTGCGAATGGAACCGATTCCAGCAGGCGTTAGTGATGCAGGAAAGTACAAAGTAGGTTCTAATACGGACGCGGGATGGAGCAGCTTGGTAGCTCGTCGGGCTCATAACCCGAAGGTCGTCGGTTCAAATCCGGCTCCCGCAACCAATTTTCGCTACTCAAAATATCTATACGGACGCGGGGTGGAGCAGCTTGGTAGCTCGTCGGGCTCATAACCCGAAGGTCGTCGGTTCAAATCCGGCCCCCGCAACCAATTCTCTATGCATTTCAGCATACAAACTCCAAAAGCAACTTGTGAATGACTTTTCGATAATTTTTTCGCCATCGTATCTGCGTTCAGTTTAATGACAAACATCCACCTGTGGTCATTTCTGGCTTGACAGATTATCGTTTACAAACGACAACAAAACCATGAACGAGATACGATACTATATCGACAATACCGGACGTGACGTCTTTGAAGAATGGCGAGAACAAGTAATGAAGGATAGATCATACGACGAAGCAATGACCGAGGTGTTCCGCAAAGACCCAGCTTACGTGATCGAGTTACTAAACAGCATCCTTGAAGATAGCGAACAAGCCGAATTACTGATTGCTCTATCGCACCTTGTCGGCCAAGGGCAACCCGGAAGTTAGGAGTCTAAGTGCGATTCTGCGTGTCATGGGCTTGCGCCTGGCAGTTCAACTCATCACTACCCACTAAAATAGGGGGAGGGAGTATAGGCTAAAGGAAAATAGCCCCTTCCCTTTTTAACAGCAAAAATTACCCATAGCAGCGGGTTCAAATCGCCAAATTACCACCATTCTTGAAATAAGCTTTGATACCCGCAAAAATTGACTCTGCGACTTGCTGCTGGAAACGTGCGGTTTTCAGTTTCCGCTCCTCTTCCAAATTGCTAATAAACGCAGTCTCTACCAGAATCGAAGGGATGTCTGGTGCTTTCAGTACCGCAAATCCAGCTTGATCCACCCGATTTTTATGCAATTTATTCACTTTGCCCATACGCTTAAGCACTTCGCTACCAAATTTAAGGCTGTCATTGATTGTCGCAGTTTGTAACAAATCAAACATCGTATGATCCAGATACTTATCACCGCTTTTACTCACTCCGCCAATTTGGTCAGCTTCGTTTTGCGTCTGGGCTAGAAAACGTGCGGTATTACTGGTTGCACCTTTAGTCGAGAGTGCAAAAACCGAAGAACCACGGGCAACTCGGTTAGTAACGGCATCAGCATGAATAGAAACAAAGAGATCAGCTCGCATTTTACGCGCTTTTGCCACCCGGACTTTTAGCGGGATAAACACATCTTCATTACGGGTCATATAAACTTTCATACCCGGTTCACGCTGAATAAGCGCTTTTAATCGACGGGCAATTTGCAAAACAACGTCTTTTTCACGAGTTTTATATTTGCCAATAGCGCCAGGATCTTCCCCGCCATGTCCAGGATCAAGCATGATAATGATCGGCCTGTCTTTACCTGCTTTACCTGACTTTGGCCTTTCCACTGGCAAATCTTCTGCTAAATGACCTTTATTGTACTCTTCAAGTAGAGCAAGTAATGGATCATCATCCGTATTAACCCTCGCTGCCGGATAAATATCCAATACCAAACGATGTTTAAATTTCGCCACTGGTTTCAAAGTAAACATATGTGGGTTGACCGATTGCTTAACTTCGAACACCAAGCGAACAGTTTTAGGATTAAACTGCCCTACCCTCACCAGTTTAAGATAAGGATCACGGGATTGAATCTGCTCCCCCATCCCGCTTAGAGTATGATTCAGTTGTACACCTTCAAGATCAACCACAATTCTATTTGGATTTTTTAACACAAACTGGCGATATTTGAGTGGAATATTGGATTCAAGAGTCACACGGGTATAACTGGATGCTGGCCAAATACGTACCGCTATAACTTTTGCTGACGCTGCGTAACCCACCTGGCTAACACTAAGTAACCACATCGCTGCGGCTCCCTGCAACAAACGACGTCGTGACAGATTATGATCTGAATGACTCATCTACTTAATATTCCATTCATAAAATACAAACACTCAGGTGATATTCACCAAAGAAACGATCAAATGAAAAACTTTAACCAATCGGCATTATGCTGTCATCAATAAACAGCATTTTATATTTTGCAAATTATTAACGTCTACAGGTATATGAAAATGTTTTTATCTGAATTGCCTCTTGCCATTTTCTCTCAAAAGGAATAAAAAAGCATAAATTACGAATAAAAATTCAATCGAGAGTCTGTTATGAAAGAACGCAGCACCGAATTAGTTGAAGGATTTCGTCATTCTGTTCCGTACATCAATGCACATCGTGGTAAAACCTTTGTTATTATGCTTGGTGGAGAGGCTATTGCCCATGAAAATTTTACCAATATTATCAACGATATAGGATTATTGCATAGTTTGGGTATCCGCCTGGTCGTCGTTTATGGCGCCAGACCTCAAATTGAACAAAATCTTGCAGACCATCATTACAAACCGATTTACCACAAACATACCCGTGTAACCGATAATAAAACATTAGAATTAGTCAAACAATCTGCTGGTTTGCTGCAACTGGATATTACCGCACGTCTTTCTATGAACCTAAATAATACCCCGTTACAAGGAGCCAATATTAATGTTGTCAGCGGTAACTTCATTATTGCTCAACCGCTTGGCGTTGATGATGGTGTGGATTATTGCCACAGTGGAAAAATTCGCCGTATCGATGAACATGCCATAAATCGCCAATTAGACAGTGGAGCAATCGTGCTAATTGGTCCTGTTGCAGTTTCTGTTACCGGAGAGAGTTTTAATCTGGCATTTGAAGATGTTGCTACGCAGTTAGCTATCACACTACAGGCTGAAAAACTGATTGGTTTCTGCTCTACTCAAGGTGTACAAGATGAAGACGGAAAAATTCTATCGGAAGTTTTTCTTAATCAAGCACCGGAGTTAATTAAAAAACTAGAAGTTAAAGGTGATTACTATTCAGGCACAGTCCGTTTTTTACGGAGTGCAGTAAAAGCTTGCCGTCGTGGTGTTCGCCGCAGCCATTTATTAAGTTATCAGGCAGATGGTTCTCTACTTCAAGAATTATTCTCCCGAGATGGCATTGGCACTCAAATAGTGATGGAAAGTGCAGAACAAATACGCCGGGCTAATATCAATGATATTGGTGGTATTCTCGAACTTATTCGCCCACTGGAACAACAAGGCATTTTGGTTCGCCGTTCAAGAGAACAACTTGAAAGAGAAATTGATAAATTCATCATTATCGAACGCGATAACCTGACTATCGCCTGTGCTGCGCTCTATCCTTATCCTGATGAGAAAATTGGCGAAATGGCTTGTTTAGCCGTTCATCCTAAATACCGCAGCTCTTTAAGAGGGGAAGTATTACTGAATCGCATTGCGGAGCACGCCAAACAGTTCGGACTGGAAAAACTGTTTGTTCTGACTACCCGCAGCATTCATTGGTTCCAGGAACGGGGTTTTGAGCCCGCAGAACTCTCAATGCTACCGATTCAGAAACAAGTGTTATACAACTATCAACGCCGTTCTAAAATCCTTATGTTAAGTTTGGAACCACAGTAATAAACGCATTCATGCCGAAAAAGCCGACTTTTACGAAAAGAGTATGCTGAATATATCAGCCGCTTTTACTGGAAACTGGGACTTTGGACTCGTGCATATTGTATGATTACCGCAGACGGCGCTCCGATTAAGAGACTAAAAATAGATATCCAGAAGCAAGAAAACCCAACGAAATAACAGCTCTTCGAGCTATTTATTCTCCATCTCCCCCTAATGCTAAAAGCGCGTTTTACTCACAATGAGCATTCAGGAGGGAGAATTCCGCAGGTTTTGTTAAACGACGCAATTCACCTATTTATGGAAGACCCGCGATAACCATCGCGGGCCTTGTTACCGAGTTAGTGCCAGTTAGCTGCCAGCACAGGTTGCAGCCGCTGTTGCTCGACATCGCCGAGCATTGCGGTCGCAGGCGCTGGCGGCGCGAATGCAGCCATAGCCTGGACAAGGTGTTCGACATCACTGTCCATCAACCGATGACCATCACCGGCCATGATGTTACTTGGTCGTTCGGGGTGACTGGAATACCAATTATGCAGCGTTACCTCCTGCTTGCTGCCAATGACTGAAATTTGCAGATCCTGCCCTTCATGCTGGAACCACAGACGCTCAGGGCTGATATCCTTTCCGAACACCAACCGCCCCATATTACCGCTAAATTCCAAATCATTGTCCCCATGCCCGACTTCCACCGTCGACATAGTGCCACTGGTCACAATATTGTTATTACCATCCCCGACTTTCACTTTCGACATAATACCGCTGGTCACGATATGGTTATCACCATTCCCTACTTCTACCGTCGACATCTCACCGCTGGTCACAATATGGTTATGACCATCCCCTACTTTTACTTTCGTGAAGGTTCCCGACGCTTTAATGGTGTTGTTGCCATGTCCGACTGTTAGTCTGTCGACATTACCGACAATAACGTTGTTACCATTACCTAACGTGATATCGGCAGAACGGCCCATCACATTCACCTTATTGTCACCGTTGCCGGCAACCACATTGCCACCCATAGCTTCCACATTGATAGTCTTGCTCTCGTCCCCCAAAGTAACCTTGGCAAAGGGAATTTCGACCGTAATGGAATTAGGATCAGTAGTCACTGGTGTAGGTTCCACCGCTGGCTCAATTTTCGGAACGCTGGGCATTAGGTGTAGTTCAAAAGGAGGGATACTGATCGCTTCCCGCTCAGGGGTAACAGTCAGTTCAAACTTAGACATATCAATCGGTTCAACTTTAGGAAAAGTGAACGGTTCAAACTTAATCGGTTCCCACTCAATAGGAGGAATAGTCACCGGTTCCCACTTAGGAATAGTGATCTGTGTTAATGCGTCCGGAACAGTAACCGTCGGTTTATCGGGAGATTGCGTCACCACTGGCCCGACCATTGGCACCAAATCCGGCGAAGGCTCCGCAAAGAGGAAGTCGGCCGCATCGACCTGCGAAATATCCAGGGTATCGAGATACAGCAGCTTCACGTTTGAATCAGTACCGCTGGCCCCATTAAAGATAACTTCAACGCCATGAATTTGTGACAGGCCGTTGATCGTGCCACGATTACTCTTAGTGATGGTTAGTTGGCTGAAATCAGTGATTCCGGTTTGACGCAAATCAATTTTATCAATGCCATGACGGAATCCACGTAATGCATTCTTGTAGTCCTTGGCGCCCGGTTGGGCTGCCACCACAAAAACATCTGACGCCGCACTGTCATGACTATAGATCGTTCCATTCAAGCTAAATTTCATCTGCCCCTGAGCATCGCTAGTGAGCATGACGCCCCTGCCGCCGCCCTTAAGGATCACGGTTCCCAAGCCTTCTTGTGGCTGGAGTGTTGAAGCGTCGCTACTCGTGTAAGCCACCGGGGCGATAAAGGTGTCTTGGAACTCGAAGTTCGTCGCACCGATCCCGGCGAGTGTCTGATTTTTCAGAACAATACTCTGCCCCTTACCCAGATCGACCTTAACATCCGCCCCCTGCTGCGTCAGCAACAGATCGGCAAATTTTTTGCCACCAAATCCTACCAGATCGATAATTTCGCCACGAGCAGCCTCGAAGTTGCTGATAATATCGCTGCCCGCCTCACGACGGTGGACCACAAAGAAGTCCTTACCCGCGCCTCCTGCCAGTGTGTTGTTTCCACGCCCGCCATCAAGCAATGCATCGGCATTACCAGCGACCAGCGTATCGTTGCCATCTCCGGTGATAATGTTCTGAATGCCCGACGGATTCTTTATCGTCAACGCTGCGCCGCCAATACTGGCAACACCGGTCAGCAAGTTAACTGAGGTATCCCGTGAAACAGCCGCCGCATTGAGGGTATTACGCCCTCCCGCCACGCCATTGACCGCATCATCCAGCACCGCGCGGTTGGCCTGCTTGACCACCGACTGGATATATTCATCAGTGTAAAAGTAAGTGTCATCCGGGGTGCTCTTGCTGCCGTACAAACGTAACGACCAGGCATTTAATGTGACCGGCAGGCCGGAATTCGCATCGGTCACCTGTAGGGTCCAGTTGCCAGCCGAGCGTTCGCCAAAATCATGGGTCGACATAAAGCTGTACTTGAACGTCCCCGACTGGCTACTACCCAGATCGGTCGCACTCGCGCCCGGCATGCCGTCTGGAACCTTACCCTGACGATTGAGCAATATGCTTTGAGTGCCATCGGGAGAGATCAGTTTGAGCGTCAGATCGCCAAGACGGCCTACTTGGGCGTCAAAATCGATCTCGACATGCTCAACATTCAGACCGGCATTCATGGCGATGGACGACGTTAGCGTCTCACCCGCGGCCAAGGTTTTCCCCAGAGGGCCGCTGGATGCGCTATAGACGTACTCGTTAGCAGCGGTGCTTTGAGTCATCCAAGACTCGGCCAAACGAACAGCGGCTCGCGCATCGACTTGACCAAAACCGTAATCGTTGCTGGTATGCATACCGCCGCCATTCCAGCTATGGCTGTTATTATCGTTCCATTTGGTAGATGGGTCATTGATCTTGCGAGCAGATAGAGCAAGGATCTGCTGCACATCCCGATAACCTAAGTTCGGGTTGGCCTCAAGCATCAGCGCAACAACACCGGAAATTATCGGAGCGGCAAAGCTGGTGCCTTGCATGCTGGTGTAGTCATTGCCGAAAGTTGAGCCACGTTCGGTTTTCAGCATATGGCTGGTAGACACGACATTGCTGCCCGGTGCCGAAACTAACAGGCTAGCTCCCGGATTGGAGAATGGTGAGGAACCAATCTGCAAAGTCGATAAATCGCCCTGTGCGTTAATTGCACCGACTTCCACCGAAAAGCGGTTGTTATTGGTCAGTGACCCTTGTGCATTGCCGCCTTCTGCACGATTGTTGCCGCCCGCCGCTACGATAACGGTACCCAATCCGCCACGACCATTAGCCGCCGCGTACTGCGCATTCATACTCAGCGACGCGGCGGTATTTTTATAGAGCCGTCCTGAAAGCTGCTGAGTGCGAAATCGTTGGTAAATCCCCAGCTATTGTTGGCAACGTCAAAACTGACCATATGCCCCAGTCCCGCAAGATCGGCACCGTCATTGGCCAGATAATAGCCGCCCAACGTAGCATCATGGGCAACCCCGACGCCACCTGCATTATTTTTCGCCGCGACCATCACACCCGCCACCATTGTCGCGTGGTTGGAGACCACGTCCGGCAAGGCGCCATTGGTTTGTTGAGTCTGCAACCAAGCTTTGTCGACATTCGCCGCAAGGTCGGGGTGATTGATATCAAATATTTCAGGCGCGGTGGCAAACTTACCTCCCGGCTCGAACTGACCAATGCGTACTCCCTTGCCGGTGTAGTCCTTCCAGACCGGCAGAATATTGGCATCGCTCAGATACCACTGCTGAGCAGCCAATGGATCGAGAGGAACTTCCGGGGTCAGTAACGTGACAGGAGCACGCATCGGCGCAGTCTCCCCGCTGTTCAGGTCTACTACCGATGCCGAAGGATTACCAGCAGCATCGGTAACACCGTATTTGAAGCTGATCAAGCCAGTGTAATTCGGGTCCGGCGTAAACAAGACATCGCCTTGGTTTGTGAGGCTGACCGTACCGCCTATCGCATCCCCAACATTGGCAATGCGCAAGGCTCCCTGGCTGTTAAGGTGTTGATCGTTAGACAACAGACTTTCTGCGGAAATCAGATGTGGCTGAGTACGATCAAAAACCTTGCCGTCCTTGTCGTGGGTGAGGACATCCTCGACAGGCATAGCATCAGGTATTTGTAAATCAACAGCTGAAATATCCGCGAAATTGAGTTTTTGGATATTTTTCAGCGTTACCGTGCCGTCACGTCCAGCGACCTTGTCGGCCACGATATATCCGCTGTCGGTACGGTTGATTCGATAGTCGCCGTGGTTGCCGTGCAGGCTGACGATGTTGATCCCACCATCCCCATCAATCGTTGCATTGCCGTGACCCACTTCGATTACGTCGTCACCCAAACCGCCGAAAATCTTATCGGCGCCGCCGCCAGCGTGAATAATGCTGCCGCCTTCGGAAGCATAGATTGTGTCGCCCTGAGGACCGGCATAGATAACCGACTTGCCACTGCCGCCAATGATGGTGTTATGTCCGCTGCCGCCGACCAGGACATCGTTACCCATGCCACCTATCAGAGTTGAATTGCCGGAACCCCCCTTGATAAAGACACCGTTGACACTACCGCTTATGATCGTATCGTTACCGCTCCCACCTTCAGCAATGGTTAAACTGGCTTGCCCCATGTTCAGCTCCACGCCTTGGTTACCGACAATAATCGCCGTATCGTGCCCTCCATTGCCGTGAATGTTTTTCGTATCGTCAGAAGCACTGATAACAAAAACATCATCACCGGTACCGCCAACATAGGTGTTGCTCCCTGCGCCCCCGACCAGCCAACTGCCGGTTTTTGCCGCAATCAACGTATCATTGCCGCTGCCACCATACAGATTGCTTACCCCCAGTTGCTCGGCATTTAGGGTTTCATCTGTTTCACTCTGGCTGGCGTAAGCTGTGGTAGTGATGCCTTTGGTGGTGGAAGTCACTTTCGTGCCAGCTCCCTGAGTGCTCAGGGTGTTGCTAACGGTATCACCAAGAAAATCGACGGCCAGCACTTCCTGAGTTTTACCATTAATAGTAAACGATCCGCTGGCAACGACCCTGTTCCCATCACGAACTTCTGTTTTATTCGAAGCCCGGACGTTTATCTGGGTAATACCCAATTCCGCCAGTGTTTTGAGTTCGCCCGCATCGACTTTTGCATCGTGGGTGCTGTCGACCCAAACCCGCAGCTTGCTCCAGATCGGGTCATTCTGATCAATTACCCCGTCCTTGTTCACATCTTCACTAGCCAGAGCCCCGAAACCATCTTTGAATTTTTTTTCGCCAGCGGTTCCATTTATTCCGGCCTTACCACTGTAGTACTCGGAGAACATCTGGCTGACATCTTTTATCTGACCACTACCATCATCGATCACCAGTATTCCGGTATTGCGATCGGCCCAGCCGCTGCGCTTAAGCGTGCCACTGTTATCCATGTCGAACAACACGCCGTCACGGATATCAGTCATGTGCACACCATTGCCACTCAGATCCAATAACAGCGGGTCAACATACGTGTTGAACGTCGTCATCGCCGATAAACCGTTCAACGTCACGGCGTTGCGCAGGCCGAAGTCCAGCTTGCTAGTGTCCCCGGGTTGGTAGAAAGGCTTGTAGAACTCTGACAGATAGGTGTTAGGTCGGACATTGGGATCGAGCTGCATTTCACCGGGACGAATACCACCTGTGGCAAGGCTGGCCATCTGTGTTGAAGTGAAGTCTGTTTTATTGAGAATATCTCCAAGAGCAGATATTTTATGTGTCGCCGCATTTTGTATAAACCCGTTGGCGACATCCTGCTGAGCTTTGCTTTCACCCTGAATATACCGCAGAGGTTTTGGCATAGGCACGATATCAATGTTAATAAATGGCTTCATCGGTAGGGTAATTTTCGTATCCTCTGGCCTAAGCCATAAACATGCTCGACCACTTTCATCGTCCAGATAATAAAAATCACTATAACGAATATAACGACTCAGGTTGTCACGAATAATTTTACGTCCATTATTTTGTAACATATCACGCAAATGCACAGGATTATGATTGGGGAACAATTCTCCCTCGAAACCTTTTTTGCTATAGCCAATGGCTTTTAATGATGCAAATACGAAATCCACGCAACTGTTTTCGGCCACATTGTAACGCTCAGCATCAAATCCAACTAACGATGGGTCTTTTGAAAAAACTTTTAACCTGTTGTACTGAAATTCAGTCAACTCTACGGTGGTTTCGTAAGAGGTCTTTTGGTAAGCGGCATCATCATGAACGGTTATGTTCCCTTCACCAAACATTTGGTCATGCTTTGACTCGAAACCAAAACTCTCTTTATTCCCGTCGCCGTCATTTAAAACATACCACATATGACCGCCGAATGAAGAATGTACGTCTCCCGCTTTGTGCTCGTTCTTATCGACCTGATAAATATATTTCGCCCCCATCGGAGCAACTTTATATGTTACGGTATATTTCTTTGCCATCGTTGATATTTCCTTTATTTACATTTTAAATCTTCGGATTGAAATAAGTGAGCTCTACAAAACTCTCAATGTCATTAAAAGCAGGCACATCCTCCAAGGTAGTAATTATCGCAGAGTAACGTCCCGGGGGTAACTCTAGTATTTTAATATTGCGCGCCGCCGTATTTATCCTTCTCTCTTCGTAATGGAAAGCACGTATCCAACCGTACCCCACCGCGTTTATTTTCTTGTCAAAAAAAACCTTGCCGTCTTTAACCAGACGAAGCGAAACGGGGATGGCAATCCCATCACGTTCAAGATTTCCGAACAATTTAAATCGCTTTTCCATTTCATCAAAACCACTCCCAGTAGCAAACAGCAGGGCAAACTGATAATCTCCAGCCTCGCTCTTGCTGAGTTCAAAATTAATCTCGACGGATTGACCAGAATGCGACACATCAATCGGTTTGCGTATAGTCTCAATGTGCTTAGAGCATGCCATTAATAAGGTGCAACTCATGAAAATAATCATGTTGCGCCAGTTTTTGAACCTTTCATGTATACGTAATATTTTCATTTCGTCACTCCAAATTTTAATATTTTCTTTGTTTATACCGATACCATTTTAAACCTTCTTAAATCTTCGGATCGTAATGGTTGAATTCAACAAAACTCTCAATACCATTAAAAATAGGTACATCCTCTAGGGTGGTAATTACCGCAGAGTAGAGTCCGGGAGGTAATGAAAATGTTTTAATTTCTCTCACAGCCGTATTTATACTTCTCTCTTCGTAATTGAAGACACGCCCTCCTTCGGATCCCGCGGCATTTATTTTCTTGTCAAAAAAAATCTCTCCATCTTTAACGATATGGAGTGAAACAGGGATTATTACTCCATCTTTATCAGCTCTCCCAAACAACTTAAACCGCCTTTCCATTTCATCATAACCCTCCCCAGTTTCAAACAGCAGGGCAAACTGATAATTGCCTTCCTTGCTGATTTCAAAATCAATTTTGACTGATTGACCAGACTTCGATACGTCAATCGGTCTGTATATATCAATGTGCTTAGAGCAGGCCATTAATCATGTACAGCTCATAAAAACAATAATATTTAGCCAATTTTTAAATCTTTCATATACCTGTAATATTTTCATTTCATCACTCCAAACTTTAATATTTTCTTTGTTTATACTGATACCATTTTAAACCTTATTAAATCTTCGGATCGTAATAGGCGAATTCAACAAAACTCTCGATGTCATTAAAGGCAGGGATATCCTCCAGTGTGGTAATTACCGCGGAGTAACGTCCTGGGGGTAACTCCAGTATTTTAATGTTTCGCACAGCCATATTTATTCTTCTCCCTTCGTAATCGAAAGACTGTCCCCAACCACGTCCTCCTGCATTTATTTTTTTGTCAAAAAAAATCTTGCTATCTTTAACCAGACGAAGCGAAACAGGGGTTATTACCCCATCCTTATCAACATTCCCGAACAATTCAAGCCGCCTTTTCATTTCTTCATAGTCATCCCCTTTATCAAACAGCAGGGCAAACTGATAATTTCCAGCCTTGCTGATTTCAAAATCAATTTTAACTGATTGACCAGACTTCGATACGTCAATCGGTCTGTATATATCAATGTGCTTAGAGCAGGCCATTAATAATGTACAGCTCATAAAAATAATAATATTTAGCCAATTTTTAAATCTTTCATATACCTGTAATATTTTCATTTCATCACTCCAAATTTTAATATTTTCTTTGTTTATACTGATACCATTTTAAATCTTATTAAATCTTCGGATTGTAATAAGTGAACTCGACAAAACTCTCAATCCCATGAAAAGCAGGCACATCCTCCAAGGTGGTAATTACCGCAGAGTAACTCCCCGGGGGTAACTCAAGTATTTTAATATTGCGCACTGCCGTATTTATACTTCTTGCTTTATCATAGACGGTACTCCCCCAACCGGTTCCCACGGCGTTTATTTTCCCGTCAAAAAAACTCGCCGTTTTTAACCAAGCGAAGCGAAACGGGAATAGCAGCCCCATCATGATTAAGATCCCCGAATAACTTAAATCGTCTTTCCATTTCACCATGACCACGCCCAGTAGCAAACAACAGGGCAAACTGATAATCTCCAATCTTGCTGATTTCAAAATCAATCTTGACTGATTGGTCAGATTGCGTCACATCAATCGGCCTGTATATATCAATGGGCTCAGAGCAGGCCGCCAACCAAGCACAACTTAAAAAAATAATCATCTTGTACCATTTTTTGAACATTTCATAAACCTGTAAAACTTTCATTATGTCATTCCAAATTTTGATATTTTATTTACTTATGCTTGTCGTACTTCAATATGTATTTATTACCTCTCCATAGTATGGGGGAGATAATAAGTTGCTTTCATCTTGCGAACCTCAACTTAAAATTTGTAAAGTATACGCTGATACTATTTTAAATACTCGGAAAATACGTGAGCTGAACAAAACTCTCAATGCCATGAAAAGCAGGGGCATCTTCCAAGGTGGTAATTACCGCAGAGTAACTTCCAGGAGGTAATTTAAATATTTCAATATTACGCCCCGCCGTATTTATTTTTTTCTTTTTATAATGAATGGCGTGCTCCCAGCCGGTCCCCAGCGTGTTTATTTCTCCATCAAAAAGAACCTGACCGTCTTTAACCAAACGAAGCGAAACTGGAATAATAATCCCATCGTTACCAAGATCTCCGAACAACTTAAATCGCCTTTCCATTTCATCATGATCATCCCCAGTAGCAAACAGCAGGGCAAACTGATAGTCTCTTTCGTTTATAATTTCAAAATCAATCTTGACGGATTGGCCAAGCTTCGTTATATCTATCGGTTTGTATATATCAATGTATATATAGCTGGCCAATAACCAAGCGCCACTTAAAAAAATAATAATATTGCGCCAGTTTTTGAACCTTTCATATATACGTAATACTTTCATTTCATCACTCCAAAATTTGATATTTCCTTTGTTTATACTGATACCATTTTAAATCTTCGGATCGTAATAGGTGAATCCAACAAAACTCTCGATTCCACTAAAAGCGGGAACATCCCCCAGGGTGGTAATAACCGCAGAGTAACGCCCGGGGGGTAACAAAAATGTTTTAATTTCTCGCACCGCCGTATTTACATATTTCTCTTCGTAATAGAAGGCTTGTCCCCCATCGTATCCCCTAGCATTTATTTTCTTGTCAAAAAAAATCTCTCCATCTTTAACGATATGGAGTGAAACAGGGATTATTACTCCATCTTTATCAGTTCTCCCAAACAACTTAAACCTCCTTTCCATTTCATCATAACCCTCCCCAGTTTCAAACAGCAGGACAAACTGATAATTACCTTCCTTGCTGATTTCAAAATCAATTTTTACTGATTGACCAGACTTCGATACATCAATCGGTCTGTATATATCAATGTACTTAGAGCATGCCATTAATAAGGTGCAGCTCATAAAAATAATAATATTTCGCCAATTTTTGAATCTTTCATGTACCCGTAATATTTTCATCACGTCACTCCAAACAAAGTAAAACTGTGAAAAACCATCTTTGACCATTAACAATAAGTTATCTCAAACGCGGAAAACGGTGAGTATAGCGAGCCGGGTTCACAGAGCTGCCCCCACGAGCCGCCGTTCTCTTATCGTTCTCTCAGGCTTTCATCCAGATGCTGCTGCAACGGGCTTAGGAAGTAATCGATCACTCGACGTTGATCGGTTTTTATTTCTGCCGTGATCGACATGCCCGGAGACAGCGCGACTCGCTGACCATTGACCAGCACGTGATCAGACTTCAAGCGAATACGGCTGCTATAGATAAGCCCACGTTTTTCATCCTCGATAGCGTCGTTCGATACGTTGAGCACTTCGCCGTCAACGGTGCCGTACTTAGTGAAAGTGAAGGTTTCCACTTTGACAGTGACCGGTTGACCAACGTGGACGAAACCCACATCCTTGTTTTCCAGCATGGCTTCTACTTCTACCGGTTGGTCTGCGGGGACGATGACCATCAGCGGCTGAGCCGGTGTCACCACTCCACCGACGGTATGGATAGCAAGTTGTTGAACTGTGCCAGCCACCGGGGCTTTGAGGCTGGTCAGGGTTTCATGGTAACGGGCCTTCGCCAGCTCCTGAACCAAGGTTGCTGCTTTTTTGTTGGCTTCCTGTTGCAGGTCGAGCATGGCGCGGCGATTTTGCGCAACAACAGCCTCACGCCGACGTCGCGCTTCGTCCCGAGCGGCGGTGTGCTGCAAGACACTGGCCTGCTGTACGCTTAACTGGCGTTGCAGATCCAATCGCGTCTGCTCTTTTTCCAGATATGCATGCCGCGACACATACTGTTTTGTTAATAACCGTTGGTAATCCTCGGCCAATCGCGTAGCAATCGGTAACGTTTTTTGCAGGCTAGCCACCTGAGACTGGGCAGACTGGATTTCGGCACTGCGTTGGAGGATTTCTGCGTCCACCAACTCTAGATTGCTGCGGTATTCCTGGTATTGTCCTTGAAGCCAGCGCTGAGCACTGAGCACCTGCTCAGGGTTGGCGTTGGCAATCGTCCCTACCAGCGACGCCGGCGACTGTTGCTGATTGATAGCATCAAGCATAGCGGCACTCCGCGCACTGTCGATACGAGCAGCCAGCAGCTCGCTCTGAATCCGGCTGACGTCGGCATTCGCCGCCGTCGGGTCGAGTTCGACCAACAATTCGCCGACTTTCACCGTCTGACCATCATTGACGTGGATCGCTCTGACCACCGCCGTTTCGCTAGATTGAATCAACTTGGTCTTGCCATTGGGAACAACCTTTCCCGGAGCGATAGCCACTACCTCGATTTTGCCGATGTAGGCCCAGAGCAACGCCAATACAGCGAAACCCATAATGCCCCAGGTGAAAATCCTCGGTGCTGGGTGAACAGGTGTTTCCTGCAACTCCAAAGCCGTCGGTAAAAACTGTAATTCATGAGCAAGTCGCGGCGACACGTCCATGCTTTTACGTTGGCGCCAAGACTGACGCCACGCGTGACGATAACGCTGCAATAAGGGAAGGGTGGCGCTCATTCGAAGTTATTTTCCTTGAATCGGAGTATGTTTATCTTGGTCACATCTACCTCTGACTGTGTTATTAACCATTGCTTGTGTTATTAACCATTGATTACGTTATTAGCCGCTTTCATCGTACGTTCGGGAAATGGAAGCCTTTCAGCCCTGCTGCATTCGATACAGCCGTGCATAGTGGCCGTCCTGACGCGCCAGTAACTCGGCGTGGTCTCCCTGTTCAACGATCTGCCCGCGATCCATCACGAGGATACGATGCGCGTCGCGTACAGCGGACAACCGATGAGCGATAATGATGACCGTACGCCCCTTGCAAATGCTTTGCATGTTCTGCTGGACAACCCGTTCAGACTCGTAGTCCAGCGCACTGGTCGCCTCGTCAAAAATCAAAATGCGAGGATTGCCGATCAAGGCTCGGGCAATGGCTACCCGTTGCCGTTGACCACCCGAAAGTGACGCTCCGTGCTCACCCACAATGGTGTCGTAACCTTCGGGCAGTTCAAGGATGAATTCATGGACTCCAGCCATACGGGCGGCATGCATGACCACTTCGAGCGGCGCCCCCGGATCGCTCAAGGCAATGTTTTCACGAATGCTGCGGTTGAATAGCATATTGTCCTGCAACACCACACCAATCTGCCGACGCAGCGAGGACACATCAGCCAATGCCAAGTCCATGCCATCGACCATGACCCGTCCACGCTCAGGAACATAGAGCCGCTGCAACAAGCGGGTCAGGGTGCTTTTACCGGAACCGGAGCGACCCACCACACCAATGATTTCTCCCGCGCCAATGACCAAGTTGACTCCGCGCAGCACCTCAGAACCATCAGCCCGATAACGAAAATGTACCTGTTCGAACGCTACCTGCCCCTTGAGCGGCGGTACTGTACTACGTGTAGCCTGAGACAATTCAGTACGGGAATTAAGGATGTCTCCCAGACGCTGCACTGAGACCCCGGTCTGCTGGAAGCTGGTCCACAGTTGCGCCAGACGCATGATAGGGCCGCTGACACGGCCAGCCAGCATATTGAATGCGATCAGTTCCCCCACTGACAGCTGCCCGTCTATCACGAGGCGGGCGCCGAGCCAGAGTGTGGCGACCGTCACTAACTTGCCAATAAGCGAGACGCTTTCATTGGCGATAGTGGATAAGGTCTGTGTTTTGAAACCTGCGGCAACATAAGCCGCCAGTTGGTTGTCCCACTTGCGGATGGCCTGCGGTTCAACCGCCATTGACTTTAGGGTATCGATGCCATTTACCGTTTCGACAAGGAATGCCTGATTCTCGGCGTTACGTGTAAAGCTATCCTGTAATCGCTTACGCAAGAGAGGTGTAACCAACCCCGAGACGAGTGCATAGAGCGGCAATGATAACACCACAACGAGAGTCAGCCAGCCGCTGTAATAGAACATCACAAGGATGAACACCAGAGAAAAAAGCACGTCGAGCATCAGGGTAATGGCGTTGCCGGTAAGGAAGCTGCGGATGTTTTCCAGTTCGCGTACACGAGCCACAGAATCACCGACTCTCCTGGCTTGGAAGTAAGCCAGCGGCAGATTAATCAAGTGCCGAAAAAGACTCGATCCCAACTGCACATCAATACGGCTGGTCGTATGAGCAAACACGTAGCTACGCAAACCGCTCAAGGCCGACTCGAACAGCATGATGCCCAGCAATCCCGCCGCGACAACATCCAGTGTGGTTAGGCCGTGGTGCACCAGTACTTTGTCCATAACCACCTGAAAGAACAACGGCGTCACCAAGGCAAACAGCTGCAAGGCAAAAGACCCTAGCAAAACTTCCCCCAACAACTTGCGATATTTGACGATAGCCGGGATAAACCAAGTGAAGTCAAAGCGAGAAGTCTCTCCGGACAGACTGTTACTGGAACGCACAAGCACCAGTTGCCCTGTCCAACGCTGCTCAAGCTGCTCGAAGCTGATAACTTCGGGACGCGCCGAACGTGGGTCCTGAATCAGAGCCTGTTCTTTGTCCAGTTTAGCCAAAATAAAAAACTGCCCATCTCGGTCAATGGCAATGGCGGGCAAGGGAGTATGTTCAAGTCTGGCAAGTGTTGTGTGTACAGCCTTGGCTTTCAGCCCTGAATGACGAGCAGCCAGCAGCAGCTCCTTCAGGGTAAGACCTTGGTTGGAAGTGGAAAATTCGTGTGAAAGTTGTTCAGTCGATATAGCAATGTTGTGAAACCTAGCCAACATAGCCAAGCAAATCAGGCCGGTGTCCAGCTCCGGGGAAGAATGGGGTGGCTCAGTACTTATTTCATTATCTTGCATCAGACAACTTAATCCTTAAATCAAAAATCTGGATATTCATCTCACCCCTAGCAAGCTATCCAGACATATCCGCAATCCGTTTAGTAAACAAATCACAATTCATATAATTAGGCGTTTATATCATCAAATAATAATAAATTTCATTTAATATATTCACAAACTGTGATATTAACCACACAATAATATTAAAATTTATTAAATTTATAATTTTTTTGTTTACATTGATAACAAAATACAAACATCAACAATTTGATTCAGTCATTGCAACGACTCTTGAATCGGTGAAATTAAGATATCGATCAGTTATCGCCATCACAATGAAACTAATCGGTATTACCGACTGAACATTACGAGCAATAATCACTCAACTCAAAAAACGAATAAAGGATATTTTAGTTAGAAATTAGCCAAAATTTGGCATATAGGCAGGTTTAAGATACATTTGTCTTGCATAGGTCAATATAATCTATAGATCACTGCGCGAGGGTTTTGCAATCACCCAATCGAGAACTTTTTACAAAAATAAAAGGCATATTTACCGAAGTTAGTACGGCAAATCAGAAAATTCATTAAAACAATTAATGATATACTTGTCAGGCTTAAAAAGCCCAATCCAACAGCTGCGCAAATAGCGATCAAAAAACGTCAGGGAAGATATGACCGCATCATTAATATATAAATTTTTTTGCACAAATTAGTCTATCTGGGCAAGCGCTAATCCACCTGTAAGCTAAGACGCTCTGCTAATCCACTTCGCCTTTGAGTTGGCGTCTGGATTGCCTGACGCAATACCGCTTCATGTGCATAAAGAGTTAGTTTTTCTCTGGCACGGGTTATCGCTGTATAAACCAGTTCACGGCTGACAACCGGCACAAACTGCGTTGGCAATACTAAAGCTGTATGGTCAAATTCTGAGCCCTGCGATTTATGTACGGTCATCACATACGCAGTTTCATGTTGTGGTAAACGACTTGGCTGGATTCCTTTAATCTGTCCATCAGGCAGCTGAAAATAAGCGCGCAGTTCATGATTTTCGTCTCTGAGCATAATACCGATATCACCATTAAACAGGCCCAGTGTGCTGTCATTACGCGATATCATGATGGGGCGGCCTGCATAACCACGGCTGAAAGTCCCGACTGGGCGACGAATAAGCCCCTGACGATGCAATAGCTGTTCTATACGCTCGTTAAGCCCAACGACACCAAATGGCCCTTCTCTAAGTGCACACAACAAACGATAGCGGTTAAATTCATCTAAAATCTCTTTGACAGGTGCCTGCTTTGCCACCAGACACAAGTAAGCGTGATAACCCGATACCGTTTCTGTCAGCAACCGCTGATAATCTTCATCGTCGGACAATGGGTAAAAACAGATATCCTTCAACAGTTGCTGCAAAATAGAGAGAGCTTGCCGACTCTTTCCCTGATTAACAGCCGCAGCCAACTGACCAATTCCAGAATCTACATTAAAGCGGTAACTTTTGCGTAAAAGACATAAATGTTCACGAACCTCTGGAATATTTTGCTGATCACCCGCAACTAACCGACATCCTGTCAATCTGCTTAGTTGTTGTGCCCTCGTTATGCTGTATCCCAGTTCAGCAAAACGGCAAATATCACCCAACACCGCGCCTGCTTCCACTGATGCCAATTGATCTCGGTCACCCAGCAGAACAATTTTCGCTTTCGGTGGCAATGCATCAATCAACCTAGCCATCATGGGTAAATCCACCATTGAAGCTTCATCCACCACCAGCACATCCAGATTCAATGGGTTATCCCGGTCATAGCGCAATCGCTGGCTATCAGGTTGAGCTCCCAACAACCGATGAATCGTCTGCGCCTGATCTGGCATATATGCAAACTGTTTCTCCGTCAGAGGCAATTTTCTGACCGCACTATTAAGAGATTCGGTCAATCTGGCAGCTGCCTTTCCAGTCGGCGCTGCCAGTTGGATAACCTGCTTTTTATCAGGATTAAGTTTGATTAAGGCAGCCAATAACTTAGCAACTGTCGTTGTTTTTCCGGTTCCCGGTCCGCCAGAAATAACCGAAATTCTGCTAGTCACCGCGACAGCCGCAGCCACCTTTTGCCAATCCACCGTTTCCTCAGGCAATATGAATAATTCATCTAAAACAGTTCTCAGTTGCTGTTCCTGAATATTATCGGTTGGTTGGTTGCCGGAAAAGAAAGCCGCCACCTGACATTCACTTTGCCACATTCTCTGCAAATAAAGCCGGTCATGGGAAAGCACCACAGGCGTTGGTTGAAATCCATCACTAACAGCAGCACAATTTTCCAGTGCTATCAGCAAACTCTGCTCATCAGGTTTTCCCGCAGCTCGCCATAATTGCTCTGCAAATTCACGATGTCGCCCATCAAAAAAATATTCTGGCGTTATCCGATTAACCAGCAGGCAAACATGCCCGGTACCAGTTTCGGCGCTCAACAACGCCATCACCAACAACAAAACAGGATCTTTATCCTCAATCAATGCATGAGCAAACTGTAAGTCCAATGAACGCAAAAGTCTGAGGTTTACTGCCTGTTGTAATAACGAAATCATCAATTTTTCTCTTTTTCAGACTGTTCATTACCACTGAAAAGCAGATCCAAAGCATCAACAAATTCAGCCGATAGCCGACAATTGAAAATACCATTCCCCGGCTGTTGCTTATCTATCCCCCTCAGAAACAGATAAATCACGCCGCCGAAATGTTGTTGATAATCATAATTAGCCAGCCTGTGACGTAAGTAACGATGCAATGCCAGTGTATAAAGCTGATATTGCAGGTCATAACGATGCTCAATCATGGCAATTTCCATTGCTTGACGGGTATAAGCCTGACTCTCCTCTCCCAACCAGTTTGATTTGTAATCAAGCACGTAGAATTTGCCTTGCCAACAGAAAACCAAATCAATAAACCCTTTCAGCATCCCTTTCACCTGTTGAAATTCCAGTTGGGGACAACGAGCAGAAATCGGATCATAACGACGCATCAGTGTATCCAACGTCTGAGATCGCAAAAGTTGCTCAACCGGCAAATAAAACTGCATTTCATCCTGTTGATGATGCAGCGGAATTTTTGCCAACTGCACTCCTTCATCATTCAATGGAATGGTAAAAATATCGGCCATCCATTGCTGTAATGTCCCACTCCAGCGTTCATCAAATCCGGCTGATTGCAATTGTTCTACCAACCATTTCTCATCAGGTAATTGGCTGAAATTAAGTTCTTCTAAAATAGCGTGTAAAAAAGTCCCCGCGGAAGCTCCCCGAGGGAATGTGTGGGGTGTCATTTCAGGTTGCTCTGCTAACTGCTTTTCACCACTAGCATCAACATCAAGCTTTGGCGCAATCGACTGGACAATTACGTCAATAGATTCTTCTCCAGCAAAATAAGCGGAAGCATTGCCACGATGAACCATAGAGTTTCGTAAACCAGAATAACTGGTAATACGCCACTCATCCTGAACTCTGCGTTTAAATTGCCTGGCCGACAGGACTAAATCATTTTTACTTTGCAATTGCCAAGGATGACCATCAGTATCATTAATTGATGATACAACGATGCCATCCCCACTTAATTCTTTAAGCGATGTTGCCAGAAAATCAGCATCCCCTTTTACTCCCTTTTGCAACAGGTAGCCTAGAGCACACTGATGCAGATCAGTATCGCCGATCTTTTTCTTATTGCCTTTTATCAGCGGAGCCACGCCGACACTGCAATGGTAAACAGAACGCGTCAATGCGACATAGAGTAAACGTAAATCCTCTGCCAATCGCTCTTGTTCCGCCAGCTCAATCGTCTCGTCGTCAGGAAAGATATCGAGGCAAGCATTAAAGCTTGTACGATCATGATATATCGCCCGCTTCTGCTCCCTGAAATTACAGACAAATGGCAGCCATACTAGCGGATATTCCAGACCTTTAGATTTATGGATAGTACAAATTTGTACCAAATGACGATCGCTTTCCAGCCGCATCTGCTGATTTTCAGATTGTGGATCAGGATGAGAGATTTGCTGAGCCAACCAGCGGGTGACTACATGTTCACTATCAAGTTGTAAAGATATCTCCTGCAACAACTCACCAATATGCATCACATCTGTCAAACGCCGTTCACCGTCATAACTGGCAAGCAGGTTCTCAGCAATATGATGGTTGGCGATTACCGCTCGTAACATAGGTAACACGCCACGGCGTTGCCACAGACGAAAGTAGCCATCAAACTCATCAACTAACTGGTCCCACACCTTCTCATCATGATTTAGTTTGTCTATCTGTCGAGCGGTCAAACCAAACAAACCACTGGCAAGCGCACTTCTCAAAACCCGCTCTTTCTCTGGTGATAACACCGCTTGTAATAACCAGAGAATATCCTTGGCTTCCGCGGTAGCAAATACACTTTCTCGGTTAGAAAGAAATACAGAAGGAATAGATAACAGGTTAAGTGCATTACGGATCAGTGTAGCTTCCTTTCTGCTACGCACCAAAACCGTAATATCAGCAGCCGTCACAGGTCGAGAACCTTCACTTTTATGTAATAAAGCCCGCCCTTCACTACCTGCCTGCAACCAATCACGAATTTGCGCAGCACAGAGCCGTGACATCGTTTGCTCATAATCTCCAGTAGAAACACCTTCTCCTGGTTGTAACCAGAAATTTAATGCAGCCTGTCCTTCGCCGTCATAACGAAAAGAAAGTGCTCGATTTTTCTCTGCCGCGGAAACCTCAATAAAAGGGATCTGCTCAAACAAAAATGGGTTTTCCGAACGCATAAATAGCTTATTTACTGCCTGTACCATTGAATAGGCTGAGCGCCAGTTTGTTTCCAGAGTATAGTGAGCACTTACCTGAGAACGGGCACGAATATAAGTGAAAATATCTGCGCCACGAAATGCATAAATAGCTTGTTTAGGATCGCCGATAAACAGCAACCCATTTTCAGACTGACTGCCATAGATGGTATGAAAAATCCGGTATTGCTGTGGGTCGGTATCCTGAAATTCGTCGATCAACGCAATCGGATAGCGCCGACGGATAGTCTCAGCAAGCAAATCGCTGCCAGGGCCTTTCAGAGCATCATCAAGACGGGTAAGTAAATCATCAAACCCCATCTGACCACGTGTTAATTTTTCCTGACGGATTGACTGGCGAATCTCAGTAATAGCTCTGGAGATAATCAAATCACGTAAAGTGAGTGGTTGCTGGTATAAATCATCTATCGCCACAAAAAGTGAATGTTCAGGCACCTCACCTTTTTTTGTCTTTTCTGCCAATACCGACTGTCGGAATTTCTCCAATGCTTTTGGCAACAGATAATCCTCTGTAGGCGCTTGAGCCCAATCCGAGACACTATTCAACCAATTTGGTAAGTGCTTACTACTGTAACTTCTTTTATCAACACCAGAGCCCGCAATTAAATCGTGCAATTCTCCAGCAACTTCATTCCATTGGTATTTAACATCGCTGATCAACTGGATAATTTTTTCATGGCGACTTAACAACGTTTCATCACTGTCCGGCGCATTAACAATATATGGCATATCCCCTTGTAAATAAGGATGTAATTCAGCCATCAGAGCTTCAGGCCCACTCCACTCCTGACTGATTACCTGTGCCATTGATAACGGCAATGGATAACAATGGCGCCGCCAGAAATCGGCACACCCCTGCCGTTCTAATGGCTGTTGATCCTGAATTAATGTCTGTTCAAACAAGATCCCAGATTCAAAAGCATTATGTGCCAACATTCTCTGACAAAAACCATGAATAGTATAAATCGCCGCTTCATCCATTTGCCGCTCTGCAGCCAGTAACCAGATAGCCGCCCTCCCTTTATCTGGGATTTCATCCAATAGCTGTTGATAGGCTGGTTCTGCATCTTCCACTTCGTTTCGAATACAAGCGAGGCGAAGTTTATGAATATTTTCACGGATACGCCCACGTAACTCATTTGTTGCTGCCTCAGTAAAAGTAACCACCAGAATCTCTTCCACACTCAAAGGTCGTGAAAAAGCAGCATCTTTTCCCAGTCCAAGTAAAAGACGCAAATATAAGATACCGATAGTGTAAGTTTTACCCGTCCCGGCCGATGCCTCGATCAGCCGCTGACCATTCAGCGGCAGAGTTAATACATTAAGCCTGTGAACAGATATCTCTGTGATCACTGCTCTCTTACCTCAACAGGTAACCGTTTCTGAAATTCAGTCACATTCTGATAGATTTTCCAACCTTTCAATTTCGCATATCCATCCAAGTTTCCTGATTTACCAATCACTTGTGAAATTAATGACAGCCCCCGATGTTCGATTACCGCATTCCGATAGAAATTAATCAGTTGCTGTTGTGTAGTTTTCTTTAGAATCTCAAGCATTTTATCTCTGCTATCAAAATTAAAGTTATTGCGGCTGAAATCACCAGAGAAGCGGGCAACTTCGGCATAGAAAGTTTGTGGCGGTTGCTGCTTTTCATTAATCAGCGCACTCTTGTACTGTTCAAAATCAGCTTGAGACATTGCTTTCAATTTATTACCGGCGTTCTGATAGAAATCTTGATAACGCTGATTCAAATATTTTGGTTGCCTACTATTACTTTGTAACAGGAACCCCAACCCCCACTGTTCCCCCACACTGGTATTGAAAGCAAACACCGCATACCCCAGTTGCTCTGTTGTTCTTAATTGATCATAGAACCACGGTTGGAGCATATTGCTCAACAAACTGGAATAAACATAACTTTCTATACGGTTATAACCTGTCGGAATATAAACCTCTGCCAAAGCACCATCTGTGCTACTGCCAACGCGCTGGAAATTGACCGGGTAATTTTTATCAATCACCACCTTATCCCCAATCCACCAGTCATTTCCTTGATTTGCTAGTTGGTTATGAGCAGATTCGGCAATCACTTTGCTCTGTTGTTCGGTCAAGTTTCCAATGATCATCATCTGCAAAGCAGCATTTTTTATCATTTCATGACGATACGTAACAATATCCTGAATAGTGATAGTTTCCAGCACCTTCAGACGAGTAGACTGTTCCGTATATGGCACCACAGAAAGGCGCTTCAACGGCTGCATAGTCATTTCATAAGCTTTAGCGTTATTGGAAACTTCTATCTGTTCACGATACCAAGACTTAGCTTGCTCCAGTTGACTCTCAGTTGGCGTAAATGCTATGTAATTACTGATTAAAGAGGTTAAAAGTTCCGGCAAATTTTGAGTGTAACCACTTACTCCTAGTTGCACTCCCTGTGATGAACTCGTAAAAATATTCATTCCAGCAACAGAAGCCTGATAACTAAGCTGGTCAAGGGAAAGCCCTGCCAAATAATCAAGTAAAGAGGAAGTGACCTGCTCACGGGCGCTATCCAAACTTTTTGCGTTACGTAAATCTAACGTAATGCTAGCCTTAGGCTCATCAGCAAAATATTGGCTCGGCATGTAGAACAGGCGAACGCTTTGTTGTTCAAGAATCATCTCTGGATGTTTTTGACTCTTGTCTGCTTTTATCAGCTTCAAATCATCAGCAATATAAGGATTTGGTGCTGGCAGAGAAAAGCTCATCTGTGCCTCTAATTGCTGCCATTTAACTCGCTGCTGAGATGTAATTCGATCAACCTGATAAGGTGCCTGAACAAAATAAGCCTGTTTATTATGCGGCTCTTTTGGGCTGATATACCAGATACGCGCATTTTCAGAAGTCAATTCATCAAGTCGGTTGGCGATTGCTTCCGGGTCATAGTCATCAGCCAAATAACCGGCATTAAGTACATTGGAAACAGGAACCCGCAACATAGTATCCGATAACCATTCGATATAATGCATATCACGAACAATGGAGCCATATCGGAAAGACAGATTCAAAACCTTTGCGATCTCATCAAAATAACTTTTCTGGATGCCTTTTTGTTTTAATAAATTAATATAAGCAAAAATAGCCGCAACAACCTGATCCCGTTGCGCAAGCCCTTTGTCTGTCAACGTCACATAAATAAAAAAGATACCTTTGTTACGATCAACCATAGGTTCCGCACCAGCACTGATACTTTCTGCTAACCCTTGAGTTTGCAGCCAGTCTGACAATGTATTCAGGCTACGGTTGCCTATCACATAACCAAGATATTCATCAGTTTTACTGCGGAAATCAGCACTGTTATTGTCAATGCTGAACTCCAGTTGCAATGCCTTTTGCGGTTGAGCAGGAACATAATGGATGATAATGCCTTTCTCTTTTTCCGTGACTGCCGGAACAGTAATCAGCGGCACACTCGCTTTTCTGTCAGGTATCCGACCAAAAGTATCAACAGCAATTTGAGTCAGTTTATCGATAGGCTGGTTACCGTAAATGACACCTTTCATCAGATTGGCTGAATAATAACGCTGATAGAAATCCACCAGTTCTGTCTGTAATTGACTCCCTGGTTTATCTTTCAATGTTTCTAGATTACCACCAGAAAAACGGGCATTGGGATGCTTAGGATTCAGCGTTTCTGCTCGTATTTGAGCAACCCGCATCCCATCACGCGAACGCGCCATTGTCAGCTCTGCATTAACCGCGTTTCGCTCCCGATCTGCATTCACTGGGTCAAGTAACGGCTCAGCCAGTGCATCAGCCAGACGATCTGTGGCTTGAGCTAACGCTTCATTTTCTACTTCAAGATAAAAAGCCGTGCGGTAAGAAGCCGTGCTGGCATTATAGCTACCACCATGTTTTTGCAAAAATTCAGATAAATCACCTGATTGTGGATAATGTTCAGATCCCATCAGAACCATATGTTCCAGATAATGTGCAAGCCCGAGCTGGCTGTCAGGGTTTTCCATACTACCAACCGGAATTGCTACCGCTGCCAGAGATTTGGTTGCCTTCTCATCAGATACCAGCAAGACCGTCATATTGTTTGCCAATCTGATTCCCTGATACTGACGATGATCATTTTCGCTTTTATAAATTGTCTCTTGCAGTAGCTGCCACTGTAGTTGTGGTGATTGTGGTGTTTGCGCATAACTCTCCGTTCCCCAAAAAAGCAGGAACATCACAGTTATCATGCGAACAAAATGTTTATGCATTATTTGATATTCTCCCTATGTATTCTGATATCGCGCTATCGGTAACAAATAACTGAGCGCTTCCTGTTTAAGTTTTGCCAAAAATGATTTATCCACTTGCCTGAAAGCCCTCTGAATATAAGGATCATCCCCTTCGCCTCTGCGTCCTTGATCTCCAAGCCATGCTTTCAATAACTGGCTTTCAGCTTTTGATTGAATTTCATCACTATCATCAATCTCACCAGTCTCTTTATTCATACATGCTGAAAGCCACGCCCAACCACTTTTACAAAACAGCGGTAAAGGCTCGGATATTCCTCGCTGATAGCCTTCAATCAATTGATTCAGATAATCTTTAGCTTGCTCTGAAGGTACAGGAGCAAAACGCCATTCGTTGCCATCACGCCCATAGCTGCGACTTTCACCCTCACCACCTGTCAGACAATAAGCCAGATGCTCAATCCACAATTGCATACCATCATTGGCTGTCAAACTGGCAGGCCGCCAACGTAGCAAACCATCCGGTTGTACCTTATTAATACGCCCCGTCAGAATCACCTGGCCTAAATCATGATGTAAATCGACAGATAAAGTTTCCATTTGTTGTTCACGAATTTTATCCGCCAAAGGCTGCATCTCTTTTTGCTGTCTTAACCAATAAACCTCACCAAAAGCACCAAAAGGTAATCCTCCAGCAGCACGCAGCCGATCGAAAAGTGGTTCAGGCGATTGCTGTTCAATTAACGCACTCAACAATAGCTGATTAAACTGATAACGTTGAAGATTATCTAAAACGAAAGGTTCTTCCTCTGGTAATTCCGTTTCTTCAATAACGAAATTTACTTTCAAGCAACGTTGGAAAAAAAACCGAACGGGATGGCGGTAAAAACTGCTCAAATTATCAAGTGTAATTTCTTGAATTTGCACCATTTCAATAGATTGGCAAAATTCAGCGTATGCTGCACCTTGCTCAGTTGCCGCTGGTAACCACTCCCCGGCATAGCTTTGCTGATAACTGCCCGGTATAAAATTTTCCGGTGCAAATGGAACGCGGGCATGAAGATACAACAGATGTTTTCTAACATGGGTAGCACTTTCATCAACATTCAGTTTTTCATTTCCCGGTAAACAAAAACTTTGGCAAACATAATCCAGTAATTCATTCACCAACACGGAAGGATTACATTCCGTATCATCACGAATAGACTTACCAATATAGCTGATATAGAGAAACCGTTCGGCAGATATCAAGGCTTCGAGGAATAGATAACGGTCATCATCCCGCCGTTTTCTGTCTCCCCTCTGACCTTTTTCCGCCATCAGATCAAATCCAAGCGGTGGAATTGAACGGGGGTAGATACCATCATTCATTCCCAATAAACAGACAACCTTAAAGGGAATAGAACGCATCGGCATTAGAGTACAAAAATTGACAGATCCGGCGAGAAAACGCTGACTGATTTTTTCATTATCAAACTGAAGTGCCAATTCATCTCGCAATAAAACTAATGGCACACTTTCCTGATAACGGGCATTCAAGCCATTGACTATGACTTTTTGCCATTGCTGTTCTATCATTGCCAGTACTAATTCAGTCTCATTATCTGATACAAAAAATGTTTCCAGCAACTGCTGGCAGACAGGTAACCAACCTGTTAATGCTCGGCTCTCAGCAAGAATTTTGCGCCAATAGCTTAATTGCATTAAAAATTCAGCCAATTGGCCGGCAAGCTCCGCAGCTAAACCACTGGATTCATCATAAGGCAATACCTCTTTCCAAGGGCCCGACCGGCTATCCATTGCATAACCCAATAACATTCGGGTCAGTCCAAAACGCCATGTATGCTGGCCTGTCACCGGTAAAGATAGCTCTTCGACATTATCGTCATCCAGCCCCCAACGAACGCCTGATTCTTCAACCCAACGTCTTAATAAACGCAAACCATCTTCATGTACGTCAAATTTATTCGCCAGCGCGGGTACTTCCAACAATGCTAAAACCTGTTCTGTTGTAAAACGGCTTTGAGGTAAATCAAGCAGTGTAATAAATGCCTGTAAAATCGAATGTGCCTGACGGGCTTTACGATCAGAAATAGCAAATGGAATATAGCGTTCAACAGAGACATTACCAAATACTGCCTGAACATAGGGAGTATAACTGTCAATATCTGCGACCATCACAATAATATCCCTTGGCGTCAGCGATGGATTATCTTCCAATAATCTCAATAGCTGATCCTGTAAAACTTCCACTTCACGTTGAGGGCTATGGCAAACATGGAAAGATAAAGAACGATCCAACGGATCAAGTACTCTTTTTTTCAAACTGTTTTCAAATGTTTCTTTTGTTGAACCAATTTGGGCATGATCTTCCAGATAGAGAATATCCCTTTGCAATTGATGTAATAGATTATCCTGTTCTAATTCAACAAAAGCGTGAATATCCGAACTCTGCTCAAGCTGCGACAATAAATAGAGATTATCACGGCCCAACCGTCCCCACGATGCCAACAAGGGATTACTTACATCTTGTTCACCGTCATCGTTAAACAATGATTGAGCATTACCAGGATCTTTAAAATATTCCAGCTCCTGTTCGCTCTTATAATGACGTGGTTTACGGCTACTCAGTTTTGCCAAAAAAGCATAATTCTGAATATCTCCCCAATAATATTTACATGGATTAGTAAACATCAGGTGAATATCAATGTGCCGTGCCAATGCCTGTAAAGCTTGTAAATAGACCGGTGGTAAGGCAGAAATACCACAGATAAATACCCGCTTCGGTAAACAAGCTGAAAAGTCAGTACTATTTTCCAGTTCAGTATTATTTTCCAGCATCGAAATAAAACGCTGATACAAATTAGCACGATGCCATTGGGGTTGTTGTAACTGGTGAGTATATTTCGTCAGTTCCAGCCATAATCTTTTCTGCCACAACTGATTATCACTCAAGCCATCAATAAGCTGACCTTGCTGCCAACTTTCCAACCATTGCGGACGATAAACGAGATATTGGTCAAACAGATCAGCAACCCGTCCAGCTAATTGATGAATCTTCCGTTTATCAAAATCTTGATCAAGGTAGTGCCTGAGTGCGACAAACTCCGCTTCCGGCAGCAATTGAGGCAATAACGCCATCAATTTCCATGTCATAGCATCTTTACTAAAAGCACTCTCTTTAGGAATATCAGGCAATACTTTGGTAAACATATCCCAAATAAACGTAGCGGGAAGCGGAAATGAAATATTAGCTGATATGCCTATTCTTTCGGCCAGTTGGATTTGCATCCACTGTGACATACCTGGGCTTTGTACCAAAATGACTTCCTGCGCAAATGGATCAGTCAGTGGGTTACCCCCGATCAATATTGCTATCAATTCCTTAAGAAGATCTAATTGGTTAGAATGATAAACCTTAAACATCAGAACTCCCATTTGAACAAATCAATCGGCTTGCTTTACTTTGCTGATTATAAGGCGTTGTCACTATAACTGTAAGCTGATAGCAGCCAGACAACGGATAGGCTGTCTGAAATTCAGCATGCCATCCCGGTGGCAATGTTATTTCTGGTAAAACATTTTGACCTGCAATTAATTCATATTGTTCCAGATATCCATAAGATAATTTATCCGCCTTTGATTGCTGCCAATGTTGCTGAAACCCAAATAATAACGCCTGATGATAACGCATTAATCCCAATAAAGAGACCGAAAAGACCATAACAGCAATCATCACTTCGGGCAAACTCATGCCTGCTTGATGCTCATAAAAAAGCTCTGACTTCATGAACAAAATCCCACATCTACCTCAGGACAAAAATCCAGCCAACCACTCTCTACCGGAATAAGGGAATCACTTCCACCAGATGAGTGTAATTTCATCCATTGATATAATCCAACAGATTGCCCGGATGCCACATCAGCCATACCTTTCAGTAGAAAAAAATGACTCGATTGCCTTTTTAAACAACTGGTCAAATGAAATTCTTGTTGTTGCTGGCAATACCACTCTTCTGTTTTATTACTATCAAGTGACCATGACTGAGCAATTCCCCATGCCAATGAAGATTCTGCTTGCTGAAAAGCTTTTAGATATCTGCGTTCATCGACCATCATGATTAAAGCGTTATCCAGATGATGATGCAAAGCCTTTAACATCATCAGGCTAACGGCCAGTAATATCAGCACTGAAATGAGCAATACATTACCTTGCTGATATTGAAAACAGACATGTGGAGAATGCTCAGCCACGGTACTTATCCCCTGATATTGCGCAAACGTATTACTGACTGATATTGGTAGTTTATCGATGGATGTTTAAACCAATGTGCAATAAGCACCAATTTGATAAAAACTAAGCCATCTTTTGCCGGTAATTTTTCAGCTTTAAAGGAATCTACCACTATTTCATTTGGATCAAACAGCCTTTCCCAGCCATTTTCCTGACAGTTACCCGCCCCCCTTTTCCACTCTACTGACTTATTGCTAAGACGATAGCCAAAGAATTCTGATTCACTGTGTTCTGGCGGCTCCCATTGGTTATTGATGTTAAGATCGTATGCAATAATCAGGCATGAATCCTCACTCTCATCACTTTTATTATCGATGAATATTGGCTTTCCATCACAATAATGCTGACAATATCCAGCACGGCGAATATCCTTTTCTATAATATGTAATGTTTGTTTAACAAAATAACCTAAACGATATCTCTGATATAACTCCATTATTTGTTTAGTTAAAATAGGATAACTTTTAGCAATCGCTAGTAAGATAATACTACCAATAGCCATCGCTACAATAACCTCTAATAATGTCATTCCAGATTGATTTTTATTTTTCATTATTCCAATAAAGTATCAATTATTTTAGTAGAAAAATTATAATTAATCACAAGCTGGAATTTGATTAAACTTATTATTACTACATGATCTCATCCTACCTCGTGAAGAAAAAATAATGGATATTTCACCTGCGGAATTCGCCAAAGTAAAACTCGCAGGTATCATGGTGTTTCTTATTCCATGAAACTCTATCTGATCCTTAGTTGCTGAATTAATAATAACATCCTGATAGGGGGAACTTATTCCCTCAACATTTTCTAAATCACAATTAGCCAATACCGAATTAGAGAGCGCTATGCACCAGTTTTTTCCAGTTTTCAACCACAATATCACCCTTTTGTTCAAATAATTTGCCAAAGATTGTTGCCTGGATATAAATGTCAATATCTTCTGTGCTGATTCCTGTAACCTGGCTCTTTCCTGGTGATCGCCCCATTCCTGCACACCCCATAAGGAAAATATTGAAACCAAAACAATAACGATCATCAATTCCAATAAAGAAAAACCTGATTGATTATCAATATTATAATGATCGATTATATTCATATTACTTACCATTGATAATTCCTTATTTCCTTTCGTAAAACATTTTATTCATTTTAAACACAGAATAAATACATAATTGAATTTTATGCGAGAGTGCGTCAATAAAAAAAATAATAGTTTATCATTGTTACATTTAAATTGCGTAGAGCTTCGCAAAAACCAATAAGAATAGCGATTTTTATTTATTATTATTGTCATGCATTGTAAGCTTATATGGCTATGAGGAAGAAGTTTCATGAATATAATAAAGAAAAGATTGAGTGCTTGACATAAGGATGTTATTACTATTAATTTATTCTATAAAAATAAATAATATCAGACCAGAAAATAATTAATTGAGAATATTTTATTAAGTATAGCGTTCAATGTTTTAAATATATACCCTATGGATTTCAAGATGCATGGCGATTTTAAGCAACGCTATCGCCTGCTGTTCTGCGTTTATATCGGCTTGATCTTTCTCACGTTTCAATTCAGATATCTCATTTTTCATGATAAACATCCTACGCTCCAAATACTCTGAGTTGCCAAGCAGATCTCTGACGTTCTTCTGAGAAATTTTCTTTTGAAAAATAGTTGATGGCCTTTTTTCTCTACTTCTGCATGTCTGTGTTTATATCATCAAAATTAAAAGAGAGACAATTTATACTCAATAGTCTCCCTCCAGATTATTGCTAATAACCAAACAACTAAATAGCAACCGGAGCCTTTATTCCTGGATGCGGGTCATAATCGACTATTTCAAAGTCGTCAAATTTATAATCAAAAAGTGATTCCGGTTTACGCTTTATCACCAATTTTGGCAGTGAACGCGGCTCACGGCTGAGTTGTAACTTTGTCTGCTCCATATGGTTGCTATAAAGATGGGTATCACCACCAGTCCAGACAAAATCACCCACTTCTAGATCACACTGTTGCGCCATCATATAAACCAGCAATGCATAGCTGGCAATATTGAACGGTAAGCCAAGGAATACGTCACAGGAACGCTGATAAAGCTGGCAGGAAAGTTTGCCATCCGCGACATAAAACTGGAAGAAAGCGTGGCATGGCGCTAATGCCATGTTATCTAGTTCACCAACGTTCCAAGCTGAAACAATGATCCTACGTGAATCTGGATCGCTTTTAAGTTGTTCCAGTACGGTTTTTAGTTGGTCAATCTGGCGACCATCCGCAGCCCCCCATGCGCGCCATTGCTTACCATATACCGGCCCTAAATCACCATTTTCATCCGCCCATTCATCCCAAATAGTCACTCCATTTTCATGCAGATATTTAATATTGGTATCACCATGCAGGAACCAGAGAAGTTCATGAATAATTGAGCGGATATGGCAACGTTTAGTTGTGACCAGCGGAAAACCATCCTGTAAATTGAAACGCATTTGATGCCCGAAAATCGAGAGTGTCCCCGTCCCAGTGCGGTCTGCTTTCGGAGTGCCCTCTGCAAGCACTCTTTTCATTAAGTCCAGATACTGTTTCATTTTACCTCTTGTACCTTATTACCTTGGTGTTTGTATGCCCATATCATCATTAATATTCCCGCCAGAATCATTGGTATAGAAAGAATTTGCCCCATACTGATCCCGTCGAATAAGCCCAGTTGCGCATCTGGTTGGCGGAAGAGCTCGACTATCACTCGGAAAATACCGTAGCCAATTAAGAATAAACCGGAAACACTGCCCATCGGCCGAGGTTTACGGATATATAAATTCAAAATAATGAACAGAACGATCCCTTCCAACACCATTTCATAAAGCTGTGAAGGATGACGAGGCAGAACACCATATTGTTCAAGTACTGATAACAGTGAGGGATCTGTTGCAGCCAGTGCAATATCTTCACCACGGGAGCTTGGGAATAACATCGCCCACGGCGTATCCAATGTGACACGTCCCCACAACTCGCCATTAATAAAATTACCGATTCTCCCCATGCCTAAACCAAAAGGGACTAACGGGGCAATGAAGTCAGCAACTTGTAAGAAATGGCGTTTCGTTCTGCGGCCAAACCACCACATTGCGCAGATAACCCCCACTAAACCACCGTGGAAAGACATCCCACCATCCCAAACTTTAAACAAATAAAGGGGGTTATCGAGAAATGCCGGGAAATTATAAAACAGGACGTAACCTAGACGGCCACCGACAAATACGCCAGCAAACCCTGCATAAAGCAAGTTCTCTACTTCGTTTTTTGTCCAACCACTATTGGGTTTCGCTGCCCTGCGTGTCGCTAGCCACATGGCGAATACAAACCCAACCAGGTACATGAAACCATACCAATGGAGGGCTATTGGACCTATTGAAAAAATGACCGGGTCAATATTAGGAAATGCCAGGTAGCTGTTACTCATCTTTCCCCACTTAATATTTAGCGTTAATGCCCTAAGGCAATTGATTGAGAATCATAGCACAGGCCGTTAAACGGATTAAATGCCACCTCTGACCAAACCGCCCACCCCATGCTGCTCCATAAACGTTGCTGACAGCTCCTTTACTCTTAGGCTGGTTTCAGCTTGTAGTATTTCGGTCATTAATTTTTCAACCTGAGCCAGCTCCAGATGACGTAATAAATACTTAATTCTTGGCACACTACAACCACTCATACTCAAACTGCGATAGCCAAGACCAATCAATAACAGCGCTCCCATAGGGAAACTTGCCATTTCACCACAAATGCTGATCGTAAGACCTGCCCGCTGGCTATTTTCAAATACCAGTTTTAATGCCCGAATCACCGCCGGATGTAAGCAATCATAAAGAGAAGCGACGTGAGTGTTATTCCGATCCACTGCCAATAGATATTGTGTTAGGTCATTGGTGCCAATAGACACAAAATCGACTCTGTTTTTGAGTTGTGGCAACAGAAAAATCATCGAAGGAACCTCAATCATGACACCGAGCTGAGGCATAGATATTTGGCGCGCCAGCATTTGCTCGACTTCCTCTTTCGCTCTGTCTACCAATCGCTTAGCTTCATCAATTTCTTCTACACTCGTCACCATTGGCAGCAGGATTTTCAAGTTACCCATATCAGCGTTAGCTCTGAGCATTGCCCGCAGTTGGATAAGAAAAATCTCCGGTTGATCCAGCGTCACTCGTATACCACGCCATCCCAAACAAGGGTTCTCTTCGCTGATCGGCATATAGGGCAGTTGTTTATCCGCACCAATATCAAGTGTACGCAATACCACTGGCTTATCGGGAAATAATTGTAACATCTCCTGATAACGCGCTTTTTGTTCATCTTCTGATGGGAAACCACAGTGCAGCATAAAGGGTATTTCGGTGCGATAGAGTCCAACACCATCAATACTATTACTGATCTGCAACTCATATTTCAGGCTCAAACCCGCATTAAGCTGAACCAAAATGCGCTCGCCACTTTTTAACCGTGCTTCCTGCTCAACATCTCCCTCAGCCAGTCTGCTAAGTGCTTTTTCTTCTTCGATAATCTGTTTATATTCCTGCGAAATCAGTGGCTCAGGTTCAATGAAAACTTCCCCACGGAAACCATCAAGAATTAGCATACGATTGTTCAGGAGTTCCGGCTGGACATCCGCCCCCATAATGGCCGGAATACCCATTGCTCGAACCAATATGGCAGAGTGTGAATGAGTAGCGCCATCACGAACAATAACCCCTGCTAACCTTTCCTGCGGCATTTCTGCCAATAGGTTAGCACTCAGTTCATCTGCAACCAGAATGAACCATTCAGGCCATTGATGGCTGGCAGTAAGTGAATCATCCAGATGAAATAATAATCGCTGTCCAAGTGCCCGTAAATCTGATGCTCTTTCCCGCATATAAGCATCCTGCAAGCAGGAAAATTGTTCTGCGTATTTCTCAATAACTTGTTTAACAGCCCATTGCGCAACAGAGCCCTGTTCAACACAGGAGAACAGATCTTGTTTCAACTGGGGATCATTCAAAAGGTAGGAATAAAGATCAAAAATCGCGGCGCTCTCTTTTTGAGAACCCGCGGTAAAACGTTTACTGAGCCGACGACATTCTGCTGTTGCATCTTCCAGTGCCTGAATTAAACGAGAACGTTCTGCTGCATGATCAAGGGTTGAGGCTTCAAAAATTTGGTCAAGTGAGGGTTGGGAGCAATCTTGCCATCCCTGAGCCATCACGATGCCATTGGAAATTGCCAATGCTTTAATTCTGGTCTGCCGATATCGACCAAACAAGCCTTTAGTCTGAGCTTGAGCAAGGATCACCGCGAGTTGTGTCGCAAGCGTCACCATAAAGGACTCTTCGGTTTCATTAAACAAGCGTTGTTCCTGCTGCTGAACGACCAAAACACCTTGCAACTGACGGTGGTAAACCACGGGAACGCCCAAAAAGGCGCGAAAGCTATCCTCTTTAACTTGAGGCAAATATTTGAAACTTGGATGGCTGCGGACATCCGCCAGATTAATCAGTTCAGACAATTGGCCAACTTGCCCGACAACTCCTTCACCAAAAGCCAAACTGATAGTCCTTCCTCGGGGTTTCCTCAACCCTCGGGTTGCCATCAGGTAATAACACCGCCGTTGATGATCAGCAAGATAGATAGAACAGACATCCGTGCTCATTGCCAGACAGGTCTCGTTCACCAATAGCTCAAGCGCTTCGGCCAGATTGGTTGCCATAGCAACTTTTTCAACAATTTCCCGTAAACGCATGAGCATGGAACTCACCTAACTTCTTTTGCGGCGGTAAAAATACGAAGAACGTGGCAGAGATACGCTTTCCTGCATTGGCATTACAACCGAAGCAAACTCTTTCATCACGCGCCGATAAACATCACGCTTAAAAGAGACTACCTGCCGAACAGGATACCAATAGCTGACCCAACGCCAACCATCGAACTCCGGGGTATTACTGTGTTGCACATTAATATCTTCTTCATTACAGAGCAGTTGTAATAAAAACCATCGCTGCTTTTGACCAATACAGACAGGTCGTGTATCCCAACGCACCAAACGCTTGGGTAATTTGTAACGTAACCAATTACGAGTAGAGGCCAGAATGCGTACATCTTTCCGACCTAGCCCCACTTCTTCATACAGTTCCCGGTACATAGCCTGTTCTGGTGATTCCCCCGGATTAATTCCCCCTTGAGGAAATTGCCAGGAATGCTGCCCATAACGCCGGGCCCACAAAACCTGGCCTTGCCGATTACAAATTACAATTCCTACATTCGGGCGGTAGCCATCATCATCGATCACCAGACTACCTCGATAAACTAAATTTGAAAGATGACTAATTGTTTCACACTACCCTCAAGTGGTAAACCTCTATCATTGGACTTTGCAGTCGCTAGCTAAATCTCTACAATAGCGCCATCTCAACGGGGTGCTGGCTGTTTAAAACAGCCTTGCTGAGAGTAAACCCGCCGAACCTGATCCGGCTAATACCGGCGTAGGGATTTGAGCTGCTAACTATTTCACAGACGTTATCTTGCCGTTTAGCGCTTCCTCAAATCCTTTGCCAATCCTCTTAATTTAAGGAGAGCAAAGTGTTTAAGACGTTATTTTCCAAATTAATCGTACTGACAGCCCTATCAGCTCCTGCGTTGCTATTAAGTCAAGTTGTACAGGCCAAGCCAGTATTAACGGTCTATACCTATGATTCTTTTGCCACTGAATGGGGACCCGGGTCCGCAATTAAAAAAGCGTTTGAAGCTGAATGTCACTGTGAGCTGAAACTGGTTGCTCTGGAAGACGGTGTTTCCTTGCTCAATCGCCTAAGAATGGAGGGCAAGCGTACTGCTGCCGATATTATTCTTGGGTTGGATAACAACTTGATTCAAGCAGCCCAACAAACGGGGCTGTTTACTGAAAGTCAAGTAGATACCAGCAAACTGACACTGCCGGTGTCATGGAATAACAAGGTATTCATTCCTTATGACTATGGCTATTTTGCCTTCATTTACAACAAAAAGACTTTACCAAACCCGCCAAAAAGCATGGATGAGCTAATTAACAGCCACAATAACTGGAAAGTGATTTATCAAGATCCTCGCACCAGCACACCGGGGCAAGGTTTGCTGTTATGGATGCAGAAAATTTACGGTGATGATGCCCCACAAGCCTGGCAAAAACTGGCAAAGAAAACGCTGACCGTTACCAAGGGCTGGAGCGAAGCTTATGGTCTGTTCCTCAAAGGAGAAGGCGATCTGGTGCTGAGTTACACCACTTCACCGGGTTACCACCTGTTATCTGAGAAGAATGACAATTACGCTGCGGCTACATTCAGTGAAGGTCATTACCTTCAAATCGAAGTGGCCGCACAACTGGCCTCCAGCAAGCAACCGGAACTTGCTCAGAAATTTATGCAGTTTATGCTGACTCCAACTTTCCAACAGGAAATTCCAACCACTAACTGGATGTATCCGGTCATTGATATCCCACTCCCGGAAGTATATTTGCAGCTTTCCATACCCGCAAAATCTCTACAATATCGCGCGGAAGAAGTCGCAAAATACCGTAACCAATGGATTCGTACATGGCAAAGCGCTGTCAGCCGCTGATAGCCGGATGGCTGTTACCGGGGGCGATTGCCGCCGGTTTTTTACTGTTGGTCGCCTTACTGGCATTCGGAACGCTCTGGTTTAATTCACCTGCAAGTGACTGGTATTTATTGATAGAAGATCGCTATTTGTGGCACGTGGTACGCTTCACATTCTGGCAAGCCTTTTTATCAGCGCTATTTTCTGTTATTCCGGCTATTTTTCTTTCCAGAGCACTCTATCGCCGTCATTTTCCAGGCCGAACCCTCTTTCTGCGCCTGTGCGCTATGACGCTGGTTTTGCCCGTGCTAGTCGCTCTATTCGGCATTCTGACGGTTTATGGCAGAGCCGGCTGGCTGGCTCAGTTCTGCAAATGGATCGGCATCGATTACCACTTCACCCCTTACGGTTTACCAGGCATTTTGCTGGCACATATTTTCTTTAATATGCCACTGGCAACACGGCTTTTACTGCAATCGCTGGAAAACATTGCGGTGGAACAACGGCAATTAGCGGCGCAGCTAGGTATGAATGAATGGCAACATTTCCGTTTTGTTGAATGGCCTTATCTACGCCGCCAGATCCTGCCCACTGGCGCACTGATTTTTATGCTCTGTTTCGCCAGTTTTGCTACTGTGCTGGCGTTAGGTGGCGGACCTGCTGCAACAACTGTCGAACTGGCAATCTATCAAGCGTTAAGCTATGACTACGATCTTAACCGTGCCGCGTTACTGGCGTTAATTCAGATTACCTGCTGCCTTGGCCTTGTGCTCCTCAGTCAGAAACTTAACAGTGCTCTATCTGTCGGCTACAGCAACCAACAGCAATGGCGTAATCCACAGGATACTTTGTTGAGAAAAATCTGCGACAGTCTGTTAATTATCGCAGCATTATTACTACTCGTGCCACCATTGCTGGCGGTTGTCGTGGATGGCCTTAACAGCGGGTTGCTTAACGTATTACGCCAGCCTGCATTGTGGCAAGCATTTATCACCTCAGCGGTGATTGCTTTAGGCGCGGGATTATTATGTGTTTTATTCACTATGATGCTGCTGTGGAGCAGCCGTGAGCTGTACCTGCGTTATTCTCCTCACTGGGGACAAGCAATGGAGATGAGTGGTTTGTTGATCCTCTCTACGCCAGGCATTGTATTGGCAACAGGATTCTTTCTGTTGCTCAACGATACCGTCGGCCTGCCCCGTTCACCCTACGGTCTGGTGATTTTAACCAACGCACTGATGGCAATTCCCTATGCACTGAAAGTTCTGGATAATCCAATGAAAGATCTGGCGGCTCGCTATAATCCACTGTGTCGCTCCCTGAATATTCAAGGTATTAACCGACTACGCTGGATTGAACTAAAAGCACTAAAAGTTCCGCTGGTACAAGCGCTGGCCTTTGCTTGTGTCCTTTCCGTTGGAGATTTTGGCATTGTCGCGCTGTTTGGTAATGAAGATTTCCGTACCCTGCCCTTCTACCTCTATCAGCAAATTGGGGCTTATCGTAGTCAGGATGGCGCGATCACTGCCTTATTGCTGTTATTGTTATGCTTTATGCTGTTTAGTTTACTTGAACGCTTACCGAGACCACGTAATGCTCAAACTTGAAAATCTGACTTACCGCAATGAACATCTGGCGATGCGCTTTGACTTGCAAATTCAGGCCGGAGAACGTATCGCAATCCTAGGCCCTAGTGGGGCGGGTAAAAGTACACTCCTGAACTTAATCGCCGGCTTCCAAACAGCAGAAAAAGGCTCCCTATGGCTGAACGGGGAAAATCATACCAGTACGTCACCTGCTCAACGCCCGGTTTCTATGTTGTTTCAAGAAAATAATCTCTTCTCTCATTTGACAATTGAGCAGAATATCGGGCTAGGTTTACATCCCGGATTACGCCTTAATAGCATGCAGAAACAGACATTACAGCAAATAGTCTCTCAAGTTTCGTTGGAAAATTGTCTAACCCGTCTGCCAGCTCAACTTTCTGGTGGACAACGACAGCGAGCAGCATTAGCTCGTTGCCTAGTACGCCAGCAACCAATTTTATTACTTGACGAGCCTTTTTCAGCCCTAGATCCGGCACTGCGTAATGAAATGCTGGTATTACTGGAACAAGTTTGCCATGAACGCCAGCTTACATTATTGATGGTTTCCCATAATCTGGATGATGCCGCTCGTATAGCTGATCGCGCTCTATTAATTGTTGATGGCAATATTCATTATGACGGTTCAACAAATGCACTGGTTGCCGGTACTGTTTCTGAAGCTGCTATTTTGGGGAGGAAGGTCGCTTCTATTTAGGCGTTATTAATGTCATCGCTATCAAAATAAACGGGAACAGGATATGTGGAAATTAAATACTATTGCAATGAGGCAATGGAACGAGCAGGCTTTTAATATTAATAAAACTCGCCATAAAGGTTCAAATGAAACCTCTACTGGTATAGTTGCAATGCAGATAAGACATGTAGCCGATATGATGGGGTTTGATTCAAACACATTAACCACTAGGGATCAGTTAGAAATTGCAACTTGCCTACAACTTGATGAATTTAATATTAAAATGGTCGCTCGACATTTAAAGGATTTAATTCTCTATGATTATCCTAATGCAGATACTAGCAACTTAACAAAAGAACAGTATATTATGGTGGGTTCTAGATATAATCGAGGAATAACAAGAAAAAAAGACAATTTTATTAAAGCAATTTACAAATCAAAAGGGCAAAGGACATTAGCTGAAGATGAATGGGTCTCATACGGAGAAGCTGTATATAATCGACTAGATCATATAGATAATTTATTGAATAGATAAAAATGAAAATAAAATTTACAGATATTATAACATTCGTAGTATTGTCATTCTTATCTTTCCTTATTATTAACGGATTTGCCTTTAATATTAAGGAACCTTATTTCGATTTTGGTTATGTTGATTGTGAACTTTGGCAATATAAAGAAGGCGGCATTGATATAATAACTCCTTTATTTATTTTAACTCCGCTTATCCCTTTTTATATTGCATGTTTCTACAAATCATTCGTTTTATTTAAAAAAAACAAAGTCAGATCTGTGATTTACTTCGTTTTTTCCGCTGTCTTTGCTCTTTATTGGTTCTATACTTACTACGCTAGATTTATGCTTTATTGCTAGACGGGATAAGCGTAATGATGTCTAACCTAGCGGTTTTATAAGTTTAACCCGCCTTTTAACTTTATTATAACCCCCATAAATAACTTAAACTTACAAGAACAAAAATAATATCTATACCCAATGGATTTCAAGATGCAGCGCGACGGCAAGGGAGCGAATCCCGGGAGCATAGATAACTATGTGACCGGGGTGAGTGAGTGCAGCCAACAAAGAGGCAACTTGAAAGATAACGGGTATACATCACATCACGATATAGCGAGTTCAAACAACTGTACAAATAACCATTATCTAATGCTATATTTGTGGTCATTTTCAACAAATATAAGCGCCTGCCTCTATATGCAACAGAATCATGCTGAACAAGGTTTTATACTGACACGCCATTGGCGGGATACTCCCTCGGGTATTGAGGTGGAATACTGGCTGGTGACAGATCAGGGGCCACGTCATATAAAAATTCTTCACCAACAAGCTGTTGCTTTTATCTTGCAAGTTAATATGCCGCAGGTGGAAAAAGTTCTGGCGCAAGAGCGCAACTACCATCTCCGCCCACTTTCATTGAAGGATTTCAATCGCCAGCCTGTTGCCGCGCTTTATTGCCAGCAATATCGCCAATTACAACGAATTGAGAAAGTGCTACAGCAACAGGAAATTCAGGTTTATGAAGCAGATATCCGTCCACCAGACAGGTTTATGATGGAACGTTTTATCACTGCTCCCATCTGGTTCAGTCAGGCGCCTAATGGTAGCTATCAGATGAAACCTAACCCGGCTTATCGCCCAACATTGAAATGGGTATCCTTGGATATTGAAACCAGCCAACATGGAGAACTTTATTCCATTGGATTAGCAGGATGTGATCAGCAAAAAGTATTTATGCTTGGCCCTGCTAACGGTAATGAGCACCCGGTAAATTTTGACTTGGAATATGTAGCAAGTCGTCCGCAAATGCTGGAAAGACTCAACGAGTGGCTGGAAAAATATGACCCTGACGCCATTATTGGCTGGAACCTGATTCAGTTCGATCTGCGGATTTTACAAAAACATGCTGAACGTTACAGTGTTCCACTGAAATTTGGACGGGCCGGAGGGTTACTGGAGTGGCGGGAGCACGGCTTTAAACCGGGGCACTTTTTCGTTTCCACGGCCGGTCGGTTGATTATTGATGGTATTGAAGCACTGAAAACCGCTACCTGGAATTTTCCTTCTTTCAGTCTGGAATATGTCTCGCAAGAACTATTGGGCGAAGGCAAAGCCATTGATACACCCTATCAGCGTATGGATGAGATTGACCGCCGTTTCCAGCAAGATAAGCCCGCACTGGCACAATATAATCTGCAAGACTGTATTCTGGTAAACCAGATTTTCGATAAAACCCACTTAATGAAGTTCCTGTTGGAAAGGGCAACAGTTACCGGTCTCGCCGTAGATCGCAGTGGCGGTTCAGTCACCGCTTTCACCCATCTTTACATGCCAAAAATGCACCGCATCGGTTATGTTGCCCCAAATCCAGGCGGGAAGCCTGAAGATAACAGCCCCGGTGGTTTCGTGATGGATTCTCGCCCCGGCTTGTATGATTCAGTGCTAGTGCTGGATTATAAAAGTCTATATCCCTCGATTATCCGCACTTTTCTTATCGATCCTGTCGGTATGGTGGAAGGTCTGGCACAGCCGGACAGCGAGCATGCGGTTCCCGGTTTTCGCAATGCCTTCTTTTCCCGTATTCAGCACTGTCTGCCTGATATCGTGACGCAAATCTGGCATGAACGTGACGCAGCAAAAAAACAGCATAACGCCCCATTGTCACAAGCATTGAAGATCATCATGAACGCTTTCTACGGCGTTCTTGGGGCGGAGGGCTGTCGTTTCTTCGACCCACGCCTGACGTCTTCCATTACTATGCGCGGCCACGAAATTATGCTCCAGACCAGAAAGCTGATTGAATCTCAAAACTATCAAGTTATCTACGGTGATACAGATTCTATCTTTATATGGCTGAAACAGGCGCATGAAGAAGAACTGGCTCTCAGTATCGGCAAAGAACTTGCGCGATTCGTTAACCAATGGTGGCAAAAACACCTGCAAGAACATTTTGGGCTTAAAAGCACCCTTGAGTTGGAATTTGAAACTCACTATCGCCGTTTTCTGATGCCAACCATCCGTGGAGCTGAACAAGGCAGTAAAAAGCGTTATGCCGGTCTCAGTGATGACCGCATGGTCTATAAAGGTCTGGAAACAGTACGCACTGACTGGACACCTCTGGCGCAAAATTTCCAGAAGCAACTGTATTCACTGATTTTTCATGAACAACCTTATCAAGAGTTTATCCGTAGTTATGTTACCAGTACCCTAAAAGGAAAATTTGATGATAAACTAATCTACCGTAAAAGGTTGGGCCGTAAGTTGTCTGACTATCAGCGCAATGTACCACCCCATGTGAGGGCAGCAAGGCTGGCAGATGAATACAATCTGCAACATAACCGGCCCTTGCAGTACCAAAATGGGGGGTGGATAAGCTATGTCATGACACAATCCGGGCCGGAACCACTGGAAAATCTGCATTCATCACCAGACTATGATCACTATATCAATAAGCAACTTCAGCCTATCGCTGATGCTATCCTGCCGTTTTTACAGGATGATTTTATAACTTTACTCACCGGACAGATGGTAATGCCTTTTGGCTAATTACTATTTGGCTGATTACTATTTTTTGCAGGTGACGACCGGCTTTGCTTCCATTAACATATCGCCCCTTTGACGAGTGATAAGGGGATTGACGGGGTGTCTTGCTGTCTACCCATTATCTCCGTTAGATCAAATAAAAAGCTGTCGTCCTCCACCTATGAATAACATTATCTAACAGAAACTGAGTTAAAATTTATGCCATTTACCCTCGGTCAACGCTGGATCAGCGATACAGAAAGCGAACTTGGATTAGGAACCGTTGTTGCACTGGACGCACGAATGGTCACTTTGCTCTTTCCTGCCAGCGGTGAAAACCGCCTCTATGCACGCAATGATTCTCCTATTACCCGTGTTATGTTTAACTCGGGGGATGTTGTCACCAGCCATGAAGGCTGGCAACTCAAAGTAGATGAAATCCAACAAGAAAATGGCCTGCTGATTTATACAGGCACACGACTTGATACTCTGGAAGAAAATATCAGTCTGCGCGAAGTGTTACTTGACAGTAAACTTACCTTCAACAAACCACAGGATCGCCTGTTTGCTGGTCAGATTGACCGTATGGACCGCTTTGCCTTACGTTTTCGCGCCCGTAAATACCAAAGCGAACAATTTAAACTGGCTGAAAGTGGTTTGCGGGGTATCCGCGCAAGCTTGATCCCTCATCAACTTCACATCGCAAATGAAGTCGGCAAGCGCTACGCACCAAGAGTTCTATTGGCCGATGAAGTCGGTTTGGGTAAAACCATCGAAGCCGGGATGATCATCCACCAGCAATTGCTGGCCGGTCGTGCTGAACGTGTTCTGGTGATTGTGCCGGATAGCCTTCAACATCAATGGCTGGTAGAAATGCTGCGCCGTTTCAATCTGCGCTTTGCCCTGTTTGACGATAGCCGCTATATCGAAGCACGGCACGACAGTGACAATCCATTTGAAACAGAACAATTGGTACTCTGTTCACTGGATTTTGCCCGCCGTAATAAACAGCGTTTTGAGCATATGCTTGAAGCCAGCTGGGATTTGATGGTGGTGGACGAAGCTCACCATCTGGCCTGGAGCGAGGATACACCTAGCCGTGAATATCAGGTTGTCGAACAATTAGCTGAACAGATCCCAAGTGTACTGCTATTGACTGCAACACCAGAGCAGCTAGGACAGGAAAGTCATTTTGCCCGTCTACGCCTACTTGATCCAAACCGTTTCCACGATTATCAGACTTTTATCGACGAACAACAAAAATATCGTCCAGTTGCCGATGCTGTCACACTGCTGTTATCAGGTGAACAACTTAATAATAATCAATTAAACCTAATGGGTGAGTTGATTAGTGAGCAGGATATTGAGCCTCTGTTGAAAGCCGCCAATAGTAATAGCGATGAAAGTGAAACTGCACGACGTGAACTGATTTCCATGCTGATGGATCGCCACGGCACCAGTCGTATTCTGTTCCGTAATACCCGTAATGGTGTGAAAGGCTTCCCCCACCGGGAATTGCACCAGATAAAGTTGCCTCTGCCATCCCAATATCAGACCGCCATTAAAGTCTCCGATATTATGGGCGCTAAAAAATCGCTGGAAGCACGCGCATGGGATATGCTCTACCCAGAACAAATTTATCAAGAGTTTGAAGGCGAAAACGCTACCTGGTGGAACTTTGATCCCCGCGTAGAATGGCTACTCGGTTTTTTGATGGCAAATCGCCATGAAAAAGTGCTGGTAATTTGTGCGAAAGCAACCACCGCTCTGCAATTGGAACAGGTACTACGTGAGCGAGAAGGGATTCGTGGTGCTGTTTTCCATGAAGGTTTATCACTGATTGAACGTGATCGCGCCGCAGCCTATTTTGCTTCCGAAGAAGAAGGAGCTCAGGTATTACTATGCTCCGAAATTGGCTCAGAAGGCCGCAACTTCCAGTTCGCCAACCAATTAGTGATGTTCGATTTACCATTCAACCCGGATTTACTGGAACAGCGTATCGGACGTCTGGATCGTATCGGCCAAAGCCGTGATATCCAAATTAGTGTGCCTTATCTGGAAAATACCGCCCAAGCAGTCCTGATTCGCTGGTATCACGAAGGTTTGGATGCATTCGAGCATACCTGCCCAACGGGTCGTACTATTTACGATCACTATTATGAAACTCTGCTGAACTATCTTGCCAAACCCAATAACCAGGAGCAGGAAAAATTTGGTGAATTTATTGATCAGTGCCGTCAGCAACATGAGCAACTCAAACAGCAACTGGAGCAAGGCCGTGACCGGCTGCTGGAAATGAACTCCAATGGCGGCGAGCATGGTTTGCGGCTGGCAGAGAAAATTTCAGAGTATGACAATGATACTGATTTAGTGAACTTCTCTCTCAATCTATTTGATATCGTTGGTATCAATCAGGAAGATCGCAATGACAATATGATAGTGCTGACACCATCCGATCATATGCTGGTCCCAGATTTTCCTGGATTACCAAAAGATGGTTGTACTATCACTTTTGATCGTGAACAGTCATTGTCCCGTGAAGATGCCCAGTTTATCAGTTGGGAGCACCCAATTATCCGTAATGGGTTGGATCTGATCCTTTCCGGTGATACAGGTAGCTGTGCGGTATCCCTTTTGAAAAATAAAGCATTACCTGTTGGAACTCTGCTGGTAGAACTGATCTATGTAGTTGAAGCACAAGCCCCTAAACGCCTGCAATTGACCCGCTTCCTTCCACCAACTCCATTGCGGATACTAATGGACCTAAAAGGCAATAATCTGGCGGGTCAAGTGGAGTTTGAAAGCTTTAACCGCCAGCTTAATGCAGTGAATCGTCATACTGCAAGTAAACTGGTCAATGCGGTACAAAAAGAAGTTCACGCTATTTTGCAACAGGCCGAAGGTTTAGTAGAAACTCAGGCAAAATCATTGATTGAACAAGCAAAACAGGAAGCAGATGAAAATCTTGCTGCTGAACTTTCCCGTTTGGAAGCATTGAAGGCAGTCAATCCAAATATTCGTGATGATGAATTGGAAGCTATTGAAACCAATCGCCAACAGTCACTGCTTAACTTAAATCAGGCAAGTTGGCGTCTGGATGCTATTCGCCTTGTCGTCGTTACACACCAGTAAATATTAGCAATACCTGGAGGCTGGTCCGGGATAGGGTAACCTTCACTAAGGACCCTATTCCCGCGCCTCCTGATATTCAGCTACCGGAGCCTCAATGGAAGCTTATAATCCTCCTACCGATCCCTGGTTACATGTGCTCTATCAGGATCAATATATCATTGTGGTCAATAAACCCAGTGGGCTACTTTCTGTTCCCGGTCGGGCAGAAGAACATAAAGACAGCATTATGACGCGGATACAACAGCAGTTTCCAGCGGCAGAATCTGTTCACCGGCTGGATATGGCAACCAGCGGCGTAATGGTAGTTGCACTGACCAAAGATGCAGAGCGTGAACTGAAACGTCAGTTCCGTGAACGAGAACCGGAAAAAACCTATATTGCGCGGGTTTGGGGACGTCTGGAACCAGAAACGGGTCTTGTCGATTTACCGCTGATTTGTGACTGGCCGAACCGGCCAAAGCAGAAAGTGTGTTTTGAAACCGGAAAATCAGCCCAGACTGAATACGAAGTACTCGCTTACGAAGATGAGGCAACTCGAATAAAACTCTCACCGATAACTGGTCGTTCACATCAGCTCAGGGTGCATATGCTAGCACTTGAACACCCAATTTTGGGAGACCGGTTTTACGCTCATCAGCAGGCAAGAGCAATGGCACCTCGCCTGCAATTACATGCACAAGAGTTATATATCACACATCCGGTCTATGGAACGCCAATGCATTTTCAGTGTAAAGCCGATTTTTGATTAATAGACAAATACGGTAACCGAATCTAATGAAGCCAATATCAGACATAAGGCCAAGCCACAACAAGCCAAAAGAACACGGATATTTGCCATTTTTTTGCATTCCTCCTCAATTAAAACAAACAAAAATATAAAATATTCTAATATTTTAGAGGAATAAAAAATAAACTCAACAGCCATAGGGGATGTTATTCCCCTATACATTTAGTAACATGTTTTTAAAAATAAAAAATGAGCTATTTAAAACCCTTCTCTTTTTTAATGAGATCATAAGCTGCCTGAATTGACTGGGCCTTTTGTTTAGCAATCTCCATCATTTCCGGTGGTAAACCTTTTGCTACCAGCTTATCCGGATGGTGTTCGCTCATCAATCTACGATAGGCTCGTTTAATTGTCGTCGCATCATCCTTTTCACGCACCCCCAACACCTTACAGGCGTCCGCGAATGTTGGCCCCTGCGCAGCCCTCTGATAACCGCCATACTGCCGTTGCTGCCACTCTCCTCCTTCACCGAAATTGCGACCACCTTCCATCATGGCAAGGAATTGTTCGAATTGGTTACGAGAGATCCCAAGTTCATCAGCAATAATAAACAGTACCATCCTCTCGTTCGGATGCAATTGACCATCAGAAAATGCCGCCTGTAACTGGATCTCCAAAAACATGCGAATTAAGTCAGACCGGCCAAAACAGGCACGACGCAATTGTCTTAGTGTCTCACGCAAAGGAAAATTAGGCTCTTTACCTTCACGAAAAGCCTGCTGTGCTGCAATCCTGGCTTGTCCGTGAAGTTGCATTCGTTCCATTAACTGGCTCGCAAGCCGGATATCTGTTTCAGTCACCCGCCCTTTTGATTTAGTAATATGGCCCATCACCTGAAAAGTACTGCTGAAAAATAGCAGTTGGCGAGACTGATTATTTGCAAAAAAACCTTGGTTTCTCCGTACACTGGCCCTATCAAGCATATGGCCAATAAATAGACCAATGACAATACCCCAGAAGCCTGTTCCAGACACAACACCAAAGATCAGCCCAAGCAATTTTCCCCAATAATGCATATACTCCTCAATTCACCAATGCTCTGAGTGTAGTTTTGCATTATCATACTATTCATTCAGCTCTGTGCCTAACGGCAAGATAAGTAAAGGTATGACTTTACACTGGCGTATATTCATCGAGTACGCTAGTCTCTTGAGGTTTGCCCGGCATAATGCCACTGATGACGGAACCGCATAAATATCTATGAAGAAATGTTATCCAACTTTGCTGGCCACAACGGTATGGGCCGCACTTTATGGTCAGCATGCACATGCTGATCTCGCAGCGCAGTGTATGCTGGGGATACCTGTTTATGATCAGCCAATCATTAATGGCGATTTAAATCAACTTCCTATCAATATTCTGGCAGATGATTCACGCGCAGATTATCCGCGTTCTGCTAAATTTATCGGTAATGTTAATATTAAACAGGGTAATAAAACCCTGACCGCCGATCAGGTACAACTTGATCAAACAGAAGATAAAGTTCCATTAAGAACCGTAACTGCAACGGGCAATGTCCATTATGATGATCCCCTGATTATTCTGAAAGGTCCACACGCTTGGTCTAATTTAAATAATAAAGATACCGATATGTATCAAGGTGATTATCAGATGGTCGGGCGTCAAGGACGCGGCACCGCAGACAAAATGAAACTGCGTGGTGAAAACCGTTATGCCATTCTGGATAACGGTACTTTTACTTCCTGCCTGCCGGGTAATGATAGCTGGAGCGTTGTCGGCTCCGAAGTCATTCTCGATCGCGAAGAAGAAGTGGCAGAAATATGGAATGCTCGTTTCAGAGTGGCTAACGTTCCCGTATTTTACAGTCCGTATCTTCAATTACCGATCGGTAATAAACGCCGTTCCGGTTTTCTTATTCCTAACGCCAGCTATTCCAAAAATGACGGCTTTGAATTTCTGCTGCCTTATTATTGGAATATCGCACCAAATTATGATGCCACGATTACACCGCACTATATCAGTAAACGTGGTTTAAAACTGGATAATGAATTCCGTTATTTAACCAAAGCAGGCACAGGAACCCTTGCTCTCGACTGGCTGAATAACGACGAACAGTATGTCAAAGACAAAAAGACAAACACACGTACCGCCAGAGAAAGTGATAATCGCTGGTTATTTTATTGGAGACACAGTGGTGTGATGGATAGGGTATGGCGTTTTAATATCGACTATACCAAAGTCAGTGATCCCGAATATTTTTCTGATTTCAGCTCTCAATATGGTTCCACCACCGATGGCTATGCCACACAAAAATTCAGTCTGGGCTATGCTCAACAAAACTGGAATGCCACGCTATCAACTAAACAATTCCAAATTTTTTCTAAAGATACCAGTAGAAAAGCTTACAGAGCAGAACCTCAGTTAGATTTGAATTATTACAAAAATGATCTGGGGCCATTTGACCTTAAAGTTTATGGTCAAGCGGCGAAATTTACCAGTGTAGGTAAAAATAACCCGGAAGCGACCCGCTGGCATCTGGAACCCTCCATTAACCTGCCACTCTCCAATGGCTGGGCCAGTATGAATAATGAAGTTAAGCTGATGGCGACTCACTATCAGCAGGATATTCCCAAAGCTACCGAGAATGCTGAATATAAAGAATCCGTTAACCGGGTTCTGCCACAGTTCAAAAGCGAAGCCAAAATGGTATTTGAGCGTTCAACGTACCTGAACAACAATTACACCCAAACGCTAGAACCGCAGGTTCAGTATCTGTATGTGCCATACAAAGACCAAGATAATATCAATAACTTCGACTCATCTTTACTGCAAACTGACTACAACGGCCTGTTCCGTGACCGCTTTTATGGTGGCCTGGACCGTATTTCATCGGCCAATCAAGTGACTACCGGTCTCACTACCCGTATTTATGATGAAGGTTTGGTTGAACGTTTTAACCTGTCATTAGGTCAAATCTATTACTTTGAACGTCCACGCACCGGTAAAGAAACCATCATCAACAGTAAAGATAGTACCGGCATGATGACCTGGGCAGGTGATACTTACTGGAAAATTAATGATTCCTGGGGCTTGAAAGGTGGTATGCAGTACGATACTCGCCTGAGCAGCGTAACGATGGGGAATGCAGTACTAGAATATCGCCGTGATGAAGACCGACTTGTACAGTTGAACTATCGTTTTGTTGACAGAGATTATATCCAAGCTACAGCTAAGAGTGCTCCGGCTTTCCAGCAAGGGATTTCTCAAGTTGGTCTGGTTGCAAGTTGGCCGTTAAGTGATCGCTGGGGCTTAGTAGGTGCTTACTATTACGATACTAAAGAACAGCAACCAGCAAGTCAGTTAGTGGGTTTGCAGTACAACACTTGTTGCTGGGCAATTAACGTTGGCTATGAACGTAAGATCGTTGGTTGGAAAAACAACAATAGCGAATATGACAACAAATGGTCATTTAACTTTGAACTTCGTGGCTTAAGTAACAATCATAGTTTGGGTAGCAAAAAAATGTTGCAGTCTGGCATCATGCCATACCAACGTGCATTCTGATGCTATACCCTATGGATTTCATTTTGATATTAAACATGATAAATCCGCTATTGCGGAACCTACATATGATGGGAAAAGTATGAAGAACTGGAGAACTCTCATTTTCGGATTGATGTTTTCAGTGAGTACTGCCTTCGCTGCGCCTCAGCAAATGGATAAAATTGCTGCGGTCGTTAATAACGGGGTGGTACTGGAGAGCGACATCAACAACCGCTTACAATCTGTCAAACTGGATGCGCAACATGCCGGCCAGCAAATACCGGATGAACAAACGCTACGTCATCAGATCCTTGAGCGTCTGATTATAGATAATATCCTGCTACAAATGGCAAAACAGATGGGGATCACCATTCCTGATCAAGCATTGGATTCTACAATTGCCAATATTGCAGCCCAGAACCACATCACAGTGGATCAAATGAAACATCGCATTGCTGCTGACGGAATGAGTTTCGATACTTACCGTGATCAGATCCGTAAAGAGATGCTGATAGCAGAAGTGCGCAATAATGAAGTCCGCCGTCGTGTCACCATTTTGCCTCAAGAGATCGATGCCTTAGTTAAACAAATTAGCAACCAGAATACTAACGATACTGAATTGAATATCAGCCACATTCTGATCCCATTGCCAGAAAATCCTGATCAGGCACAAATGGAAAAAGCCATGACGGTAGTGCAGAAAATTATGTCTGAACTTAAACATGGTGTTGATTTCGGTAAATTGGCTATCGCCTATTCTGCCGATCCACAAGCGCTGAAAGGCGGTAATATGGGTTGGAGTAGGCTTCAGGAGTTACCAACTCTGTTTGCTGAACAACTGCAATTAGCTCAGAAAGGTGCCGTTGTTGGCCCAATTCGTTCCGGTGTTGGTTTCCATATTCTCAAAGTTAATGACATCCGTGGCGGTAATCCAACCATCGCCATCACTGAAGTTCATGCCCGCCATATTCTATTAAGAACTTCTCCTGTCATGACCGATGATCAAGCGCGTACCAAGTTGCAGCAAATCGCCAGTGATATTCGCAGTGGAAAAACTGATTTTGCCGATGCCGCCAAAGAGTTTTCAGACGATCCAGGCTCCGCCCTGCGTGGTGGTGATCTCGGCTGGACTACCCCTGATATCTACGATCCTGCTTTCCGTGACGCATTAATGCGACTGAACAAAGGTGAAATCAGCCAGCCAGTTCACTCATCTTTTGGTTGGCATCTGATCCAACTGCTGGACACTCACAAAGTTGATAAAACAGATGTCGCTCAGAAAGATCGTGCTTACCGTATGTTATTCAACCGTAAATTCACCGAAGAAGCACAAAGTTGGATGCAGGAACAACGCGCCTCAGCTTATGTGAAAATTTTAGATGGCAGCGATGCACAACAATAAACCAATTGTTATTAATAAACCGATCGTTATTACCCCCGGCGAGCCTGCCGGGGTTGGGCCTGATTTAACAGTGGCTCTTGCTCAACAAAGTTGGCCAAGGCAATTGGTCGCTTGCGCAGACCCCAACCTGCTTCTCGACAGAGCCAGACAACTTAATTTACCTTTGCAACTACAAGAATATTCTGCTGACAAGCCCCACGAACCACAGGCTGCCGGGACGTTGACAATACTGCCAGTTCCTCTTCATGTACCCGCAATCGCTGGCGAATTGAATCAAGAAAACGGTAGATATGTCACCGAAACACTGGCACAAGCTTGTGACGGCTGTTTAAACGGGGAATTTTCAGCATTAGTCACAGGGCCAGTTCATAAAGGGAATATCAATGATGCTGGCGTGCCTTTTATCGGCCATACCGAATTCTTTGCCGATCGCAGCGGATGCCAACGAGTCGTCATGATGCTTGCGACAGAAGAACTTCGGGTTGCCCTGGCAACGACGCATCTACCCATTATTGATGTACCAAAGTCCATCACTTTCGATAGCCTGCGAGAAGTGATTACTATTCTTAACCATGACTTAAAAACAAAGTTTGGCCTGGCAAAACCCTGTATTTATGTTTGCGGTCTGAATCCTCATGCGGGAGAAGGCGGCCATATGGGACGGGAAGAGATTGATGTTATTATTCCTGCATTAGCCAGTCTGAGAGCAGAAGGCATCGTGCTGGAAGGCCCTTTACCGGCAGATACTTTGTTTCAACCTAAATATCTTCAACATGCAGACGCCGTACTCTCAATGTATCACGACCAGGGATTACCCGTGTTAAAATACCAAGGTTTTGGCAGAGCAGTGAATATTACATTGGGCCTGCCGTTCATCCGTACTTCGGTCGATCATGGCACAGCACTGGAACTGGCCGGGACAGGTCAAGCTGATGTGGGAAGCTTTATCACCGCATTAAATTTAGCAATTAAAATGATACAAAACAGTAATGAATAACAGAGTCCACCAAGGGCACTTTGCCCGTAAACGTTTCGGGCAGAACTTCTTAACCGATCAATTTGTCATTGATAGTATTGTTGCCGCTATCAATCCACAACCCGGCCAAGCAGTGTTAGAAATTGGCCCCGGTCTTGGTGCATTGACAGAACCGGTCGGCGAACGTATGGATAAAATGACCGTGGTTGAACTCGACCGCGATTTAGCCGCACGTCTACAAGTTCATCCACAATTAAAAGATAAACTTACCATCATCCAGCAAGACGCCATGACGGTTAATTTTGGCGAATTGTCTCAGCAAAGAGGGAAGCCGCTACGCGTCTTTGGTAATTTACCTTATAATATTTCCACGCCGTTAATGTTCCACCTTTTCAGCTATACTGATGCTATTGCTGATATGCATTTTATGTTACAAAAAGAGGTGGTAAACCGTCTGGCAGCTGGCCCCGGAAGTAAAGCTTTCGGGCGTTTGAGTGTCATGGCCCAATATTATTGTCAGGTTATCCCTGTGCTGGAAGTACCGCCAACCGCGTTTACTCCCGCACCTAAAATCGATTCAGCCGTTGTACGTCTGGTACCGCACAAAAGCATACCGCACCCCGTCAAAAATATTCGTATGCTGAGCCGGATCACGACTCAAGCTTTCAACCAACGGCGTAAAACTATCCGTAACAGCCTCGGTGATCTTTTTACTGTAGAACAGCTAACAGAACTTGGTATCGATCCAAGTACTCGTGCAGAGAATATTTCTGTTGAGCAGTACTGTAAAATGGCAAACTGGCTATCAGAACAACCTGAAATGCAGTCATAACAGGAGTCAATTATGATTAATACGCCCAGGGTTTCTATTCAGGTACAAAGTGTTTATGTAGAAAGCCAATCGTGTCCCGATCAACGGCGTTTCGTTTTTGCCTATACAGTTACTATTCGAAATCTTGGGCGCGAACTGGTTCAGTTAATGAATCGTTACTGGCTGATTACCAACAGCGATAGCCATCAAACGGAAGTTCAGGGGGAAGGTGTTGTTGGTGAGCAACCCATAATCCAGCCAGGTACCGAATACCGTTACACCAGCGGCGCGATATTGGAAACGCCCTTGGGTACTATGGAAGGCCATTATGAAATGGTTGACCACAATGGCGAACCATTTCGCGTTGCCATTCCGGTTTTCCGTCTGGCTATCCCAACGCTGATTAATTGATTATGTCTACCTATCTCATTGGTGATATTCATGGCTGCTACCGTGAATTACGTGCTTTATTAACCAAGGCTAATTTTGATCCTAAAAAGGACACATTGTGGTTAACAGGAGATTTAGTTGCCCGAGGCCCGGACTCTCTTAACGTTCTCCGATATGTTAAACAGTTAGGTTCAGCCTCAAGGATGGTATTAGGCAATCACGATCTCCATTTATTGGGCGTTTATGCCGGGATCAGCCGTAATAAACCTAAAGATAAAATTGATACGTTACTGTCCGCGCCAGATGCCGATGAATTAATTAATTGGCTACGCAAACAACCGTTACTACAGTTCGATGATGATCTAAAACTGCTCATGACACATGCCGGTATTACGCCTCAATGGGATTTGGAAACAGCCAAAATGTGTGCCAGCGAAGTTGAAACCATGCTCAACAGTAGCTGTTACCCTCTGTTTCTCAATTCCATGTATGGGGATATGCCAAACAACTGGTCACCAGAACTCTCTGGGCTGGCACGTTTACGTTTCAGTACTAATGCATTGACACGTATGCGTTACTGTTTTCCAAATGGTCAGTTAGACATGTTGTGCAAAGATAAGCCCGAAAACGCGCCTGCGCCGCTAAGACCTTGGTTTGAACTGGAACGGCAGATCCCATCAGAGTATGCCATCGTTTTTGGTCACTGGGCATCATTGGAAGGCCAGGGAACACCCGAAAGGTTTTATGCATTAGATACAGGCTGCTGTTGGGGAGGACAACTGACGATGTTGCGTTGGGAAGATAAGCAATATTTTACACAATCATCGTTACCGGCAGTAAAACAGCATTAAGCCAGACACGCCGTGAAAAAAGCTCACCGGCGTGTTCTATCAATCACAGACGACGTTGTAAAATCTCAAAACAGTAGCTGTGAGAATTTAATTCATCGGCATCATGGTACTCAGTAAATTCAGAATCCCATTCATCCGGTTCATAGTCAGGAAAATGTGTATCACCTATCACTTCTGCATCGATGTGAGTCAGGTACATACGACTCGCTCGTGAAATAAATTGGTCATAAACTTTACCACCACCCATGACCATAACTTCTTCTACATCACCCGCCACAGCCAGTGCTTCATCAACTGAACTTACCCAGGTTACACATTCATCATTACCCGGCTGACTACTCAATACAATATTGAGTCTTCCCGGTAACGGACGACCTATAGATTCATAAGTTACTCGCCCCATAATAACGGGTTTATTCAATGTATTACGTTTAAACCAGGCCAGATCTCCCGGCAGATTCCACGGCATTTTACTCTCCATGCCGATAACCCGATCCATAGCTAAAGCAGCGATCAAGCTGATATTCATTAAGCCACCTTAATAGGCAAATAGTATAAAAATTGATGACACTATACGGAAAGGGATGTACCCAGTCGATAGGCTCAACGCTTTCTTAAGTACAAAAGATTAATTTATACTTGGTTTATTACTTAAGACATTTATTAATCAAAATAATAACAAAGCTAATATTAACCATAGGGTACATTATGCTGGAAACATCACTGGTCGTCATCACTATCTCAACGTTGGGTATGCTCTCTCCCGGCCCCGATTTCTTTTTGGTAGTCAAAAATGCTATACGTTACCAACGTTCCGCCGCTATGATGACAGTAGTGGGCTTAATCGCTGCTATAACTTGCCATATGGTTTATTGCGTCGCCGGGTTGGCTATTGTTATCACCACAACGCCGTGGCTATTTAACCTGATGAAATATGCCGGAGCAGCTTATCTTATTTGGATTGGGATCAATAGCATGCTTTCACGCGGTGGGAATACTCTAACTTTCGATGATCAACCACAGCAGATTGTTACTTTCAAAAAAGCGTTTATGCAGGGGTTCTTATGTAACTTACTGAATCCAAAAGCAACGTTGTTTTTTCTGGCAATATTTACTCAGTTGCTAAATGTCAATTCTGGTGTTGGCGAGAAATTATGGTATGCCTCTATTATCTGGGGATTGTCAGTCATCTATTGGCCACTGTTAGTCATATTGATCCAAAGTGCCCCAGTACGCCGCAGATTAGCTAAGGCTCAGAAGATTATCGATAAACTACTAGGCATCGTTTTAATTGGCTTAGGTGTCAAAGTAGCACTGGGATAACAGACAGTGATTCTTTTCTTTTAAATTTTCAATAAACATAGAAAAGTGCGCTTAATAAAGCGCACCTCAAAATCCAGCCCTGATTTATTCAGAGATTTTATTATTCCAGTTTTTTACCATCAATTATTTAATTGGCTTATGAAAAAATTCATTCTTCGGTTGAAAACGTTATTAAAGCCAATTTTTTTCATTAAGAATTTCGATAGGTAGGTTTTAAACTGTGACTAAAAGTCATTGTTTTAACATCTGGGTTTAATAGTATAAAGTTTTAACGATTTTTTACCATTTTTGACGCCTGTTATTTTATTAATTTTAATCATAATGGTATATACCCACCTTAAAAAATCTTTAATCAAGGTCTTTTACCTTTAATGGTTAAATTCTTTACGGGTCTTTTCATCGTGGGAGCCCGTCCTAATCAAATTGCCAGATACCATCACGCGAAAACTGAAAGTGTCAAGGCAGGAGTAAGGAAACAATACCTCTAGCCTTATCGCAATTTACCGGCATTTAATATAACAGATTCCCCATTATCAGGATTAAAAAATCGACCTCTGATCACATTTCATACTACCCATTCTGACAATCAATTAATTTCATATTAGTATAGTTTAATGATGTAACTATTAAATCATCAATATTCTCTGTGGGTATATGACCATTTTATCACCACAGCCTGACCGCAGATAACCGGGTCACTTATTGGTCAGTATCACTGACTTTGTAACACTTAAATTCAACAAAAGGGAGAGTACGATGAGTAAACACAACCACTCTGTGGCGAGAGGCACGAGTTATCTTTTAATTTACCTGACGGCAATCCAGCCGCTACACCCGGCGATTGCCGCTGGAATCACACCGGATAATAACCAGACTCAGGTACAAAATCAGGGCAATGTCCCGGTGGTGAATATTGCTACGCCGAATGACGCGGGGATATCTCACAATACTTATAAAGAGTTCAATGTCGCCACTCAAGGTGCCGTACTCAATAACGCCACGCAAGCGGCTAAATCACAACTGGCAGGACAACTTAACGCTAACCCTAATCTGCATGGAAAAGCAGCGGAACTGATTATTAATGAAGTGACCGGCAGCGGACGATCTAATCTGCAAGGTCAGTTGGAGATTTTCGGCAATAAAGCCAATGTGATGATTGCTAACCCCAACGGCATTACCTGTGATGGCTGTGGTTTTATTAATACCTCGAGCGCAACACTGACCACGGGTAAACCCCAATTTGATAAACAGGGCGCGCTGGAAGCATTGGAGGTTAAAAAAGGCCAAATTACTATTGGCGGTAAAGGGTTAGATGGCAAGGCGACGGATTATATCGATATTATCAGCCGTGCAACGGAATTAAATGGAAAAATTCAGGCTAATAACCTGTCCCTGACGCAAGGCGCTAACCGAATCAGTTTAAAAGACGGCACAGTTAAACCTGTCGCTGGCGAAGGTGCTAAACCTCAATTAGCGGTTGATACCAAAGCGTTAGGCGGCATGTATGCCAATAAAATTCGACTTGTTGCCACTGAAGAGGGCGTTGGCGTTAATTTGAAAGAGTTAACCAGTAACCAGCGTGATATTACTTTAAACGCCAATGGCAAAATTGAGCTGGGAAATATTAAGGCTAAAACGGACCTGAATATTATTGGCAAAGAAACCCATATTGCGCCCAATATTAAAGTGCAAGCGGGACGAGATATTACTCTGGAAAATACCACGCTGGATAATAAAGGCAGTGTAACCGCAGGTCGGGATATACGGATATTTGGCGACACTGTGAAAAATACAGGCAACAAAGCCTTGCTACAAGCCAACGATAATATGTGGATACAGAAAGATGCTCAGGGGAATAAAGGTCAGTTAGTCGAAAATAGATCTGCGACAATAAAAACCGTGAAGGGAGATTTGGTTGTCAGGACCAAAAAACTTAATAATGCACGTGATGTTTTTGTTGTTAAAAACAAAGAGTTAATACCCGATTCAACAGATAAAAACATGATTATTAATGAAACGGAAACCAGTGATTTTGGAAACTCAGTTATTCATGAGGCTGAATTAATAACGCCACTTCCTGAGAAATGGTTTGGACGTGTTGATTTTGGTGGGGATAATACAACAGATAGAGAAGTTCATGTAAATCACTCTAGAACTGCAACCATCATTTCTGATAGTAAGCAACCTGGAGTGATAACATCTGGAAAGAATATTTATATCAACAGTGATGAACTCTTGAATTTTGTCAGTAAGATGAGTGCCGGTAAAGATATTTTCTTGACGGGAATTAATTTTATTAATGAAAGCAAAATAACCGGCGTGCTAAATAATTATATTGTATATACTGAAAAAGAAACTGAAAGTAATATATCTTCCATTGGTGACGTATATATCAGGACAGACTTTGACAAATCAGGAAACGTTAAAACATGGGAGGATGAAAAAAATATTATTGAACCAGCCAGTGTTGTTGCTACCGGTAATCTTGTCGCTGATTTTAAGGATAATATTAATATTCGCACCCCACTACCCTATGACATAAATGAAATGTCCCAAATAACTGTCGCAGGCAGTTATGATACATTATCTGCTAAAAATATTGTATTAAACTCAGGGAAAATTAGTAACAATAATATTTTTAAAGCGAATAACGATATCACTATTTTGGCAACTGACTCTATTACATTAAATACAGCGGAAGTTATTTCTGGTGGTAATATCTCTATGATTGCCGCTGATAATATTGATGCATTGCAGAGTAAAATCAAGGGAAAAAATATTACTGTTATTAGCCGTAATGCGGATTTAAAATTGCAAAGCAATGAGACTGCCGGATATTTCAACCACGATGGTAATCGAATAATCAGCAGCATTGAAGCAACCGGTGATTTATTGTTAAACGCAGGCAAGAATATTATTTTGCGGGATGTATTTTTAACTAAAAGTGATAATATTACTTTGGCGGCAAATAATGATATTACGATTGACAATAACAATGCGGTGCTATTATCACATAACCGAATTGGCAATATTCTCTCTTACATTAAAGAGCAAGAACTTTTTAATAACATGTTATCTAAAATGGGTAAGCTGGATGCAAAAAGTTCTGTTGTGATTAATGCCGGCGGAAATTTATCTGCGAAGAGTATTCGTTTTTCCGCAGAAAAAGACATCAACTTAACTTCGGCAAAAAATATTGATCTGACTCCCCGTGAATTATCGCCGTCACTGAATAAATTATTCCCTTCATCACGTTCAGGAGAATTAAGCAGCCGATTAACCGCCGGAAATAATATCAGTGTTATCAGCGGTACAGATATCAACGGAAAGGCGGTCCAAATACAGGCAAACGGTAACGCATTATTATCCTCTGGCAGGAATATCACACTCCTGCCCCTGCTTTACTCGGCTATTGCTTACAATGACGATGACAGACCTGAGCATTATGATGAATATAAGGATGACAGAAATCATGGCGCACAAATCCGTGGTACCAAAAAGCTGACAATGGCTGCAAATGGAGCCATTACCACTGTGGGTTCAACGCTACTTTCTGATGGTGATATCACGATTACCTCTGGTGGTGATATACGTTTCGAGTCGGCTCGGAATCACTTCTACAAAGATCGCGCTGATTATTTCAAAGATGACAGCATCACAGAAACCTATACTCAACAAAGTACTGAATTAACCAGTGGTGGCGTGCTGACTGTCCTTTCAAACGGCAGCATTCTTTTTCAGGCCACCAAACTGGCTTCCAAAGGGGCAATGGATATCGCGGCGAAAGGCGGTTATCTCTACGCTCAGGCGATGGAAGAATCCAGCCACTATGAAAAAACAGAGACAAATCGTAATTGGTATGGCAAGAAGAAAACCGCTAAACGTACCCGTCATGATGTCACGAATAAAGTCACTGAATTTACCGCTGGTGGTGATATTAATCTGTTAAGCCGGGATGACAGCACTTACGAAGCCAGTAAAATGGCGACTAATAAAAATGCCAAACTGACCAGCACTCACGGTAAAGTCAATTTTAAAGCGGTCAAAAACAGCACCTTTGAACAGACGATTACCCATTCCAAAGGCTTTTATATCAAGCAGACCGATAAAGGTTATACCGAAAACACATGGGTTCTGCCTGCCATTCATATCGGCGGAAAATTCACCGTGGAGGCGACCAAAGGAGTTAGCGCGGATATCAAAGCCCAAAATGGTCAATCGTTACAAAATGCGGTATCAGTCTTCGGCAATACGCCGGAAACCGCCTGGTTAAAAGGACTCAGTGAACGTAAAGACGTTCAATGGAATTTAGTTAAAGATGCCTATGATAGTTGGGATTATAAAAGCCAGCACCTGAATCCGGTGGTCTCTGCGGTTATCGCGATTGCCGTCGCCGCTGCGACAGCGGGAGCCGGATTAACGGTTTCGGTTGCCGGGTCAGCCGCAAGTACAGCGGGTTCAGCCGCGACGGCAGCAGGCGCTACCGCCAGCACGGCCGCCGCCATGAGTTCAGTCGCTTACGGCGCGACAGCTTCCGGTATGGCCACACTCGCTTCTCAGGCAGCGGTAGCTTTGGTGGATAATCAGGGTGACTTATCCAAAACCTTAAAAATGATGGGAAGCAGCGACACCGTTAAATCAACCCTCACTTCAATGGCGATGGGTGGCGCTTTGGCGGGTTTTGATAACATCATGGGATGGGATAAAGCCGCCAATGGCACGCAAATTGACCCGGCAAAAGCGACATTACCTCAACTGAGCAAGGGTGACTGGAGCAAAGTGGCTCAACGGGTAGCAGGTCAATCCATTATCAGTTCCAGCCTGGGTACAGCCATCAATGGCGGTAGTTTTAAGGACAATTTTACCACCGCATTACTGGCCAATATTAGCAGCCAGATTAACGCCGAAGGGGCCGGGTTGATTGGCAAGAACGGTCAGGTGTCAGGTTTACCCGGAAAAGCTATCAGCCATGCGGTAGTTTCTGCCCTTGCAGCGGAAATTGGCGGCGGTGATGCCAAAGGTGCTGCTGCCGGGGCATTAGCCGCAGAACTGGCCGCGATAACATTGGATAAAACATTCAATGATCCAATGAAAATTCAGGCGGGCGGCAAAATCATCGGCAGCGTTGCAGGGGCCATTGCGACCAACAGCGCCAAAGGCGCTAACAGTGGGGCCAATGCCGGAGAAATTGTCATTCTCTTTAACCACCTGAACTCCATGAATGCCTACAATCTGGCTAGAGAGCTTCAAGAGGCACATAAGCAAGGAACGCCTACCGAAGCAATCTGGAACAAATACAACAAACTGAGCGCTGCACAACGGGCAGAAATGTTGTCTGCCTGTGCCGGGAACGGTGGATTATGCACACTAACCTATCAGGCTGAAATGGAAGGTGGGATAAAAACAGCAGATGCCATTAGTGGCTTAAGATGGATGTTTAACTTATCGGCTGAGGATGCCCATCGTATCAGCCAGTTTGTGACGACAGAAAACCAGAACGATTTAGGTCTGTTGTATAACTCGCTGCCTGCCTGGGAAAAAGGTGCACTGATAGCCAAAGAGGCGGTAGAATCTGCCGGTATTGGTGGCGCTATCGGCGGTAAAGCTTCCATTGCTTCGATTGTTGGGAAGAGTAAACAGCCTTATCAGCCGAATAAAGGTGCTGTTGGTAATATGGGGGAGTTTTTTAGACAGCCAGGATTTGGAAGCCAAATAAAGAATAGCTCAAGTAAAACCAGCCAAATCTATCAAGGCCAAAGTGTTTATCAAGCTAAAGATGTGGTCGGAGATCATATAGCTAAAGGCGATAAATATTATCTTGATGGAATGCATAAAAATCATATTGAAATCTTTGATAAGAATGGGAAATTCAAATCTGTTCTTAATTTAGATGGTTCATATAATGAGGTTAAAACCCAAAAAGCAATGATTGAAGGACGGAGATTGCCAAAATGATAGACCATATTCCTCTTGATAGAATGAAAAAAGACTTTTTGCTCATTCTCAACCAAAAATCTATTGGCACGATAGATACGGATAACCTATCAATAAACTACAATGACCACTTAGATAAAAGACTAAAAAGATATTTAACTTTATTATGTGGTACCGCTGAGTTGCTAGCCGATGCAACAGAAAATGGAGATGAAATGACTACACAGGCAGCCTTATTAAGAATCCGTAGTCATTCAATGAGTTTATCTAGTTTCTTTGAAGCAATAACTGAAGATGCAGAAGTATTGCTTCATCTGAATGGTTGGCCAAAGATCCCTGACAATTACATTTATCCATCTAGTAAATAATAATCTCAGCCATTATGAACCGAAAGCCCACATCACGCGGGCTTTCGACCTTTTGTCAGCAATCATCGGCAGCATTGCAACCAACAGCGCCAAAGGCGCTAACAGTGGGGCTAATGCCGGGGAAATTGTTATTCTCTTTAACCACCTGAACTCCATGAATGCCTATAATCTGGCTAGAGAGCTCCAGGAAGCTAATAAGCAAGGAACGCCTACCGAAATAATCTGGAACAAATACAACAAACTGAGCGCTGCACACCGGGCAGAAATGTTATCTGCCTGTGCCGGGAACGGTGGGTTATGCACACTGACCTATCAGGCTGAAATGGACGGCGGGATAAAAACAGCGGATGCTATTAGTGGTCTGAGATGGATGTTTGATTTATCAGCTGAAGATGCCCATCGTATTAGCCAGTTTGTAACGACAGAAAACCAGAACGATTTAGGGCTGTTATATAACTCGCTGCCTGCCTGGGAAAAAGGTGCGCTGATAGCCAAAGAGGCGGTAGAATCTGCCAGTATTGGTGGCGCTATCGGCAGTAAAGCTTCCATTGCTTCGATTATTGGGAAACGCCGAGGAAGCGCAATACCGGTACCAGAGCCAATAGTCGCTTCTAATGGGCTAACTTACAAATCAAACCCTAAACATACTCCCGGAGGTGATGGAAATCGCAAAAATGCAGGAATAGAACCTAGAGACTCTCTAATTCTTTTTGAAAACTCTATACCAAGCTCAAAAAACTATAACAATAAAGAGGTTCGATTCTCAGTAGATAAGAACGGTAATGTTCACCGATTCGAAGGAACTAACGGAGAATATCATTGGAATGGCAGCTCCGGAGATATTAACAATTCCTTAACAAGCAAACAGGTGCCAAGTGATATTCAGAAAAAACTAGGGGTGAAACTAAAATGATTTATGGTGATCCATTTTACTTTTCTCTTCAATTTGACATTGTTGAGTCATGGAACTCTCCAGATAGCTTTTGGAAAAATGGAATATTTTCTTTCTATTTAGAAGGGAATAAATTATTTGACATTGTTGATGTTTTCGAATTAAGAACAACAATTGGATTTTACTCAAATATGAAAATAGATGAGTTAGCATGTAATGATATTCCCTTTGATCCTATTACCTTATACAGAAATGCAGAAAGTTATTTTACAGGGGAAGGAGAAGATCTTATTGATGGCTTGTTTGATATGACTTGTACTGCAATGGGGGATAATGGCTATTATATTTATTTTATGAAAACAAGCCAAAATGATCGCCTAATTTGGAGTATTGATGATGGGAATACAATAAAGGAGACATTATTACCTGCCGGTACAGTTGATTCTGTAATTCAAAAAATGTCACAATGTCCGTTAACTAAAATATCTACTAATGACTCGTAAGTCTAGATAAAACTCTAATCCCAGTCAGCTACGGCTGGGATTATTTTAACTTGGCGGATTAGATTAAATAAGGATAAATATTTTCTATTTATCAGTCTAATGCAGAGTTAGGATTAAAAATTCCAACCATCTCAGCCAGTTTGTAACGACAGAAAACCAGAACGATTTAGGGCTGTTATATAACTCGTTACCCGCCTGGGAAAAAGGCGCGCTGATAACCAAAGAGGCGGTAGAATCTGCCGGTATTGGTGGCGCTATCGGCGGTAAAGCTTCCGTTGCTTCGATTGTTGGGAAGAATCGTAATGTTGGCAACACAATAGATTCAGGCAAAACTAAAGAAACTCAAATATGGACGGAAACGAAGAAAAAAGAACCTGTAGCAAATGCTTATGGTCACTGGGATAAACATAAAAGTGAATTCCCTGAATATCAGAATTCAAAACAATATGTTGAAGCCACCCATAATTTTATTAAAAATCCTCCGAAAGGAACTTTAATCAAAACCCGAGCTAATGGAGATACTTTATATTACAATTCAGAGACAAATATTTTCGCAGTAAAAAATGCGGATGGTGTTCCTAAAACAATGTTTAAACCAAATCCAGTAGATCATGGATATAAAACAAATTTGGATTACTTCAATGCACAAAAATAATAGATTATATGTATGCCGTGTATGTGGTGCAGAACAATTAGATCCTCCGTGGGGTGGAGATGGCAATTCACCAACGTTTGATATTTGTGATTGCTGTGGGGTGGAATTTGGCTATGAAGATGCTACTTTAACAGCATTAAAAAATTACAGATCTAAGTGGTTGGATAAAGGCGCAAAATGGAATTTCGAAAGATCCAAGCCAGAAAATTGGTCACTAGAGGAGCAGATATCAAATATACCTAAAGAATATTTGTAAAATTTAAGAGTCTACAAATGGATTTGCGTGATCTCTTGTTAATGAAATGATTATCCTCCCGTGTTAGCAGTACGCTAACACGGGGAATTATCAGCCAGTTGATTGATTAAACACACGTTCAAGCAAGCCCTGAGCGTTTTCAGTGCCGGGAATTGACATACCCATAAGTTATCTGTTCCAAAAAAATTGCGAAATTTTCGACCTATCGTATAACAGACAGAGAATATAAGTACAGTTACTAACTTTTTCCCGGTGACACAATGAGTAATAAACGTCTTTTTGAAAAAATAGATTATAACAGTGATTCAGAGTGGGTTATGAAGGAGTTTTTTAATTCTATATATTCCCAAGGTGAATTTTTATGGGCTTTACCGCTTGTTCTAAAAAAGGACGGGTGTGGAGTTAATGAAACCTATTGTATTTTTCCAAACTTAGATGATCCCGATCCTGAAATACCATTTTGAAGGAATAATGTTCGGTGTATGGGAAGGTGAAGTTATTGTTTCTGAATCCATCGGCTTTGAATATATAAAACTAGCCTGTGAGAAATATCTTCAATTACATCCAGAAGATACAGAGCAAGTAAAATCCTTACTTGCTCAACTCCCTTAAACCAGAAAGATCCCAGTACCAAAAGCTGGGATCTTTTCTTAATACGCTTGAACAACTGCCAACTTGGGAAAAAGGTGCACTAATAGCCAAAGAGGCGGTAGAATCTGCCGATATTGGTGGCGCTATCGGCGGTAAAGCTTCGGTTGCTTCGATTATTGAGAAGAATAAACAGCCTTATCAGCCGAATCAGGGTGCTGTTGGTAATATGAATGAATTCCTGAAACAACCGGATTTTGGGAGCCAAATTAAAGGAAATACTCAAAAAACTAGTAAAATGTATGATGGGCAGAGTATTTATTCTGCAAAAAGTGACATTGATAAATATATCAAAAAAGCGATCAGATTTACTTAGATGGTGATCATAAGAATCATCTTGAAATTTTTGATAAAAGAGGAAATTTTAGAGTTGTGCTTAACTTGGATGGTTCAATTAATGATGCTAAAACTAAAGCTGCGGAGGGGAGAAAATTAAAATGATGAAAACTCTAAACAAACTTAGCTATTGTATTAATTTACTCTCACTTAGGAAAAATATCCAATCTGAGTTAAATCTGAATTTAGATATTACCGAAAAATACAAGGAATATATTTATGATTTTGAACAGGCAGTGATGTTACTTAACAGAACTATTGAAGAAAATGATCAAATAGTTATTCAATGTGCGCTGACAAGAGTTCGGATTACATCATTGAATCTGTCTAATCTATATGCAGATATTATCGACGATGTTGTATCAATAAACAGTCAGGACTTGTGGCCTGAGATTCCAGAAGATTACAAAATACCTGATCATTATAACTATCCTCGAAACAAATAACTCACAACCCCAGCCACGACTGGGGCTTATTTACCTGTCAGTTACTATTTACTTATCAGAGAAAATTATTTAAAAAGAGGGTAACAATAACATCAGATAAAACATTCAGCGATCCAATGAAAATTCAGGCGGGTGGCAAAATCATCGGCAGCGTTACCCACAGCGCCAAAGGCGTTAACAGTGGTGCCAATGCCGGGGAAATTGTGAGATCTCTGACCTCACCTAACAAAGCGCTGATTTTTTTTATCCGGCATTTTGTCAGTAATAAATAATAAGTGCGCTTTCTCAAGCGCACCTTATTTATTACTTCAATTAATCATAATACGGACTAGCTATTAATCATCGCATGCATTTCCTGTACAGAAATCACCTGCTCAGTTGGATCAGCACTCAGTGCCATTGTTGTAGCAAATCCACCATTTAATGTGGTGTCATAATGCACTTTATATTGCAGTGCACTGCGGCGAATAAGTTTGGAATCTTCAATCGCCTGACGACCCGCAGTCGTGTTTACAATATAGCTATATTCACCATTTTTGGTTCTATCCTGAATATGCGGACGCCCTTCGTGAACTTTATTCACCAGACGAGGGTTAATCCCCGCTTCACCTAGCACAACCGCAGTACCGTGAGTCGCATCCAGTTCAAAGCCCTGTTTCAGCAATTTAGCGGCCAAATCCACAACCCGGCCTTTATCACCTTCACGCACGGACAAAAGTGCTCTACCATTTTGCGGAATTCTGGCGCTACACCCCAATAGTGCCTTTGAGAAAGCTTCGGCAAATGTACGCCCAACCCCCATCACTTCGCCGGTTGACCGCATTTCAGGCCCCAGAATCGGATCCACACCTGGGAATTTGTTGAAAGGCAATACAACTTCTTTCACCGAATAGTATGGTGGAATGATCTCCTGAGTTGCATCTTGCTCAACCAGAGATTGACCAACCATCACACGAGCCGCAACTTTCGCCAGTGGTAAACCGGTCGCTTTAGAAACAAATGGCACAGTACGAGCCGCACGCGGGTTGACTTCAATCAGATAAACTTCGTCATTCTTGACAGCAAACTGGACATTCATCAAGCCACGTACACCCAATTCAAACGCCAGTTCTTCTACCTGCTGACGCATGACATCCTGGATTTCCTGACTTAGGGTGTAAGCAGGCAATGAACAAGCTGAGTCGCCGGAATGCACACCGGCCTGTTCAATATGTTCCATAATGCCGCCGATCAATACACGCTCACCGTCACAGATAGCGTCAACATCCACTTCCACTGCATCATCAAGGAAACAATCAAGCAATACTGGGGCATCATTAGAGACATTGACCGCCGTCTGGAAGTAACGACGTAGGTCAACTTCGTCATATACGATTTCCATCGCACGGCCACCCAAAACATAGGATGGACGAACCACCAACGGATAACCCAGAATATTTGCCTTCTCAACTGCCCGTTCTATCGTGGTCACTGTGGCATTTTCGGGTTGTTTCAGGCCAAGGCGATTTACCGCCTGTTTGAAACGTTCACGGTCTTCCGCACGATCAATCGCATCCGGGCTGGTACCAATAATGGGAACACCGGCAATTTCCAGTTCACGAGCTAATTTCAGCGGAGTCTGCCCACCATATTGAACAATCACCCCTTTTGGCTGCTCAACACGTACAATCTCAAGAACATCTTCCAAAGTCACCGGTTCGAAATAGAGACGGTCCGAAGTATCGTAATCTGTTGAAACGGTTTCCGGGTTACAGTTCACCATGATGGTTTCATACCCATCTTCACGCAGTGCCAAGGCCGCATGAACACAACAATAGTCGAATTCAATCCCCTGCCCAATACGATTAGGGCCACCACCCAATACCATGATTTTTGGCTTGTCACTATTCGGATTAGCCTCACACTCATCTTCATAAGTGGAATACATGTATGCAGTATCAGTCGCAAATTCTGCCGCACAGGTATCAACGCGCTTGTAAACCGGATACAGATTATATTTGTAGCGCAGTTTGCGGATCTCTTTTTCGGCCACACCGACCAGTTTCGCCAAACGTGCATCAGCAAAACCTTTACGCTTCAGATGGCGCAGGAAGTCGGCCGTCAAGCTGTTAATGCCCTGCTCTGCTACTTGCTCTTCCAATCGCACGAGTTCTTCAATTTGCACTAAGAACCAGCGATCAATATCAGTCAGGTTAAAAACACCATCAACAGACATACCCGCACGGAAAGCATCCGCGATATACCAGATACGTTCAGCACCTGCATCTTTTAATTCGCGACGAATTTTAGTCAATGCTTCTGGATCATCTAAACTGACTTTCGGGTCAAAACCGGTTGCCCCCACTTCCAAACCACGCAATGCTTTTTGCAGAGATTCTTGCTGAGTGCGACCAATCGCCATCACCTCACCAACAGATTTCATCTGGGTTGTCAGACGATCATTGGCTCCAGCAAATTTCTCGAAATTAAAGCGAGGAACTTTAGTAACTACGTAGTCGATAGAAGGTTCAAAGGAAGCTGGCGTGCGACCACCAGTGATATCATTCATCAATTCGTCAAGGGTATAGCCCACAGCCAATTTAGCGGCAATTTTAGCGATCGGGAAACCTGTCGCTTTCGAAGCCAGCGCAGAAGAGCGAGAAACGCGTGGATTCATTTCGATGATAACTAAACGGCCATTTTTTGGGTTCACCGCAAACTGTACGTTAGATCCCCCAGTTTCTACACCGATTTCACGCAATACCGCCATCGAAGCGTTACGCATGATTTGATACTCTTTATCCGTCAGCGTTTGCGCCGGAGCGACCGTGATGGAATCACCGGTGTGAATCCCCATTGCATCAAAGTTTTCAATAGAGCAGACGATAATGCAGTTATCGTTTTTATCCCGCACAACTTCCATTTCATACTCTTTCCAACCAATCAGAGATTCATCAATCAAGAGTTCGTTGGTTGGTGAAAGATCCAGGCCACGCTCACAAATTTCCTCGAATTCTTCACGGTTATAAGCAATACCGCCACCACTTCCTCCCATAGTAAAGGAAGGGCGGATAATACAAGGAAAACCGACTTGATCAGCAACTGCCAGCGCTTCTTCCATTGAATGAGCGATACCAGAACGCGGAGTTTCCAAGCCAATCTTTTTCATTGCTATATCGAAACGGCGGCGATCTTCCGCTTTGTCAATCGCATCTGCGGTAGCGCCAATCATGGTAACGCCAAACTCTTCCAGTACTCCCTGACGCTCTAGTTCTAGCGCACAGTTCAGTGCAGTTTGTCCGCCCATTGTTGGCAGAATCGCATCGGGGCGCTCTTTTTCAATGATTTTACGTACCACTTCCCAGTGGATCGGCTCAATGTAAGTGGCATCGGCCATTTCTGGATCAGTCATAATAGTAGCAGGGTTCGAGTTCACCAGAACGACACGATAACCTTCTTCCCGTAACGCTTTACAAGCTTGTGCTCCCGAGTAGTCGAATTCACAAGCCTGACCAATGACAATTGGACCCGCTCCCAGGATCAGGATACTTTTAATATCAGTACGTTTTGCCATTTTATTTTCTCCTGATTACTTGGTGTTATGACGATTATTTTTCTGACAATACTGCTCAATGAGTTCAATAAAGTGATCAAATAACGATGCAGTCTCATGTGGACCGGGGCTAGCTTCTGGATGCCCCTGGAAGCTGAATGCAGGTTTATCGGTACGATGAATCCCTTGCAACGTGCCGTCAAACAGAGATTTATGAGTAACGCGCAAATTTGACGGCAGTGATTTTTCATCCACAGCAAAGCCGTGGTTTTGTGCAGTAATCATTACAACATTACATTCAAGATCTTTCACCGGATGGTTACCACCATGATGGCCGAATTTCATTTTCATAGTTTCAGCGCCACTGGCTAACGCCAACAATTGGTGTCCAAGGCAGATACCAAAGATCGGAATCTCTGTCTCAAGCAGGGTTTTGATTGCATCGACTGCATAACCACAAGGTGCCGGATCTCCTGGCCCATTGGACAAGAAAATACCATCCGGATTCAGTTTCAGTACATCTTCCGCCGATGTCTGGGCAGGAACAACTGTCAGGCGGCAGCCACGATCCACCAGCATTCGCAAGATATTACGTTTTGCGCCAAAGTCATAAGCAACAACATGATAAGGCAGATCCTGTTCTTGCTTATCTTCCGGTAATCCCCCCGCCAACGTCCAGCTCCCCTGTAACCACGGATAAATCTGTTTAGTTGTCACCTCTTTTGCTAAATCCATCCCCTCCAGCCCCGGAAACGCTTGCGCTTTTTCCAGTGCAACCTGAGCGTCAATCTGTTTACCTGCTATAATACAACCATTCTGTGAACCCTTTTCTCTTAACAAACGTGTCAGTTTACGGGTATCGATATCTGCTATCGCAACAATATTATGACGTTTAAGGTAATCGGAAAGTGTTTCTTCGCAGCGGAAGTTACTGGTCAACAGTGGTAGATCACGAATCACTAGCCCTTGGGCCTGTACTTTTAGTGATTCTTTATCGACTGAGTTAACACCGACATTACCAATATGGGGATAAGTAAGAGTGACAATTTGGCGGGAATAGGAAGGGTCTGTGAGAATTTCTTGATATCCGGTCATCGAGGTATTGAAAACCACTTCCCCAACTGCCGCCCCTTCCGCACCTATGGCACGACCGTGGAATTGGGTTCCATCTTCCAGAACCAATATAGCTGACTTAATCAAAACACCCTCCAAAGAATAATTACTCGCAATTAGTGCATATTAATTCAGATTTATTCCTCAAAATCAATGCCAAAGCTGCTTTTTAGGCAAAATTTTGGCAAATTGCGCGCATTCTAATGATGAGAGGGAGAGTTGTCTACAAAAAATGTTACTTTTCTTATTTTTTTACACATTTCACTGAGTGAATTAATGAAATAAGACTAAAAACAGCAATAAAACTAATTTAGAAAACGGTAATCAGCATAGAAAACTTGATTCTCAGATGAAAAGTTGAAAATAATCATGAAAAGGAGAAAAAAGCAGAAAATTAAGGTTAGAAATAAGATAAAAATAGAAAAAACAAACTAAAAAGCAATGAAAATAAACAAAGAAATTAAAAATCGCACAATAAAATATTTAATTATGCGATATCAATAAGTTGTAAAAATTTTCTTTCAAAGTAAGTCGAGATTTAGCACATCTTTCATATCAAAAAGACCACTATTTTTACCACTCAGCCATAAAGCAGCCTTTACAGCGCCATTTGCAAATGTCATCCGACTGGAAGCCTTATGAGTTATCTCTACTCTCTCCCCAATATCTGCAAACATAGCGGTATGCTCGCCCACGATATCCCCTGCACGGACAGTTGCAAAACCAATACTTTTTGGATCACGTTCACCGGTATAACCTTCACGGGCATAGACAGCACACGCTTTAAGATCCCGCCCCAAAGCATGAGCAATAGATTCTCCCATTGCTAAAGCTGTTCCTGATGGAGCATCCACTTTATGGCGGTGATGTGCTTCAATAATTTCGATATCACTATACTCGCCCATCACTTTCGCTGCTTTTTCCAATAATTTAAGCACCAGATTTACACCAACACTGAAATTCGCAGCAAATACAATCGGGATATCAGCAGAAGCCTCTTTAATTGCCTGTTTACCAGCCTCATCAAAGCCAGTTGTACCGATCACTATCGCTTTACCGTTCTGGCGACAAATTTCAAGATGAGTCAACGTTCCTTCCGGACGGGTAAAATCGATAAGGATATCAAAATCATCAACGATACTTTTCAAGTCATCACAAACAGTCACACCTGTATGACCAATACCCGCCAACTCTCCGGCATCTGCGCCAATCAGAGAAGAACCGGAGCGTTCCAAAGCTGCACCAAGAGCAACACCATCTATTTGATATATGGCCTGAATCAACTGACGTCCCATACGCCCACCAGCGCCAACAATAGCAACACGAATATCTGTATCAGCCATAAGCCCTCACTATATTTAACACGATGAACAGTCAGATGAATGCTCTAAATAAAGAGTATATGCAATACTTTATTCTTATTTATCTTGATAATTTAGCTAATTTCTTTAACTTCAACACGTAACTCTTTTGGCACTTCAAATACAATATTTTCTTCTCTACCGTGTAATTCTTGGACGGAATCAGCACCAAGATATTTCAAGCGTTCAATAACTTGCTGAACTAGAATATCCGGTGCCGAAGCGCCCGCGGTTACGCCAACCAAAGAGATGCCGGTAATCCACTCTTCTTTAATATCCTCAGCAGAATCTATCAAGTAAGCAGGTTTACCAACCCGCTGAGCTAACTCAGCAAGGCGATTAGAGTTAGATGAATTCTTCGAACCCACAACCAAAACAACATCGGCGTCAGACGCCAGATCCCGTACCGCTTCCTGGCGGTTAGTCGTCGCATAGCAGATATCATCTTTACGGGGACCAACGATGTTTGGGAATCGCGCATTAAGTGCATCAATCACTTCTGAAGTATCATCAACAGATAATGTGGTTTGAGTCATAAAACACATGTTGTCTTCATCTTTGACTTTCAAGTTCCATACATCTTCCGGAGATTCAACCAGATACATTCCACCTTCCGCATTGTTGTACTGACCCATTGTACCTTCAACTTCGGGATGTCCAGCGTGACCAATCAGAATAGCTTCTTTGCCTTTGCGGCTGGCTCTTGCTACCTCCATATGGACTTTAGTCACTAGAGGACAAGTCGCATCGAACAACATTGTCAAATTGCGAGAACGTGCTTCAGCACGAATAGCCTGTGAAACACCATGTGCCGAAAAAATCAGAATCGCATCATCCGGTACTTCTGAAATTTCTTCAATAAAGATAGCACCCCGCTTGCGCAGGTTATCTACAACATAACGGTTATGCACAACTTCATGACGAACGTAGATCGGCGCACCATATAATTCCAGCGCGCGCTCTACAATACTGATAGCACGGTCAACACCAGCACAAAAACCGCGGGGGTTAGCCAGCAATATCTGCATGGTTTTCCTCCAATTGTGGATCAATTTCCAACACTTCAATTTCAAACGTGACGTTCTGATCAGCTAACGGGTGATTGAAATCAACAGTCACAGATTCTTCTGTTACAGCTTTGACTATGCCCGGCATTTCACTGCCATTCATTGCCGTAAATAACATTATAGTGCCAATTTCAGGAATACCCGTTTCAGCAAAATCACGCGGAGTAAAATATTGGATCAGATCAGGATTTGGTTTACCAAATACATTCTCACCAGCCAGAGTAAAGGTATGTTTATCTCCGTCTTTTAGCCCAGTAAGCTGCTGTTCCAAAGGTGAAGAAAGGGTTCCATCACCTAAACGAAATAATGCAGGTTTGCCCTGAGTGTGAGTGGAGTCGACAATAGAGCCATCTTGCAGTTTTAAAGTGAAGTGCAGTAAAACTGCACTATTCGCCTGCACCTGATTTGACATATTACTTATCCCACTTTGATGGTCTTTTCATCCGGGCTTAGAAAGCTATCAATGATAACCAATCCAGCCCCGATACATATCGCCATATCAGCGATATTAAAAGTTGGAAAGTGCCAATCACCGACATAAAAATCAATAAAATCGATGACAAAACCATGAACCAACCGGTCAAACAGATTACCCAATGCTCCACCAATAATCAGGGCATAAGCGATATTACTCAGTTTCTTCTTTGCACTGGCACGATACATCATCACCATCAGTACAACTGAAATAGCAACGGCAATGAATGCAAAGAACCAACGCTGCCAACCATCTTTCTCTGCAAGGAAACTAAAAGCCGCCCCAAAATTCTGGGCATAAGTCAGATTAAAATAAGGTATCAACGGAACGGATTCATACAGATGAAAGTGTTGCAACACTAGCTGCTTACTACCCAGATCCAAAATCAATACCACAACAACTAACCAAAGCCAGCGAAGGCCGGTGGAGCAAATGGGTTTATTCATCAGGCAAACTTACGCTCTTCGCCGTTACCGGCAACATTAGTTACACAGCGGCCACAAAGTTCTGCATGTTCCGCCACCAATCCCACATCTTTAGCGTAATGCCAGCAACGAGGACATTTTTCGCCATCCGCTTTGCGGAAAGCAATTTTCAGACTACCGATTTCGCTTTGTTGCGCATCTTCACCAGCCTGCTCATAATCTGCAACAACAACCTGAGATGTTAGCAGAACAAAACGCAATTCATCTCCGAGGCTATTCAGTTTATCCGCCAATTCATTATCGGCGTACAGCGTCACCGCGGCTTCCAGTGAACTACGGATATGTTTGTCTGCGCGTGCCTGCTCCAGCACTTTGTTAACCTCACCACGCACAGCCAACAAATCAGCCCAGAAAACATCATTCATTGGTTCGCCTGCGGCCAGACCAAACAAACCGTCGTACCACTCTTCGGTAAATACATATTGAGCACGTTTGCCACCAGGCAACTCATTCCAAACTTCATCAGCAGTAAAGGAGAGGATAGGCACCATCCAGCGAACCAATGCTTCCGCAATATGATACAGCGCAGTCTGACAACTGCGACGAGCCAAACTATCGCTCTTAGCAGTGTATTGACGGTCTTTAATGATATCGAGATAGAACGATCCCATCTCCACGGAACAGAATTGCATCATACGTTGAACAACGGTGTGGAAATCATATCTATCGTAACATTTGGTAATGTCCGCTTGCGCCGCTTGAGCACGCCCCACAGCCCAACGATCCAACACAGCCATCTCTTCTGGTTTAACCCTATGCTGTTCAGGATCGAAACCATTCAGGTTTGCCAGCAGGAAACGCGCCGTGTTACGGATACGACGATATGCATCAGCAGAGCGTTTCAAAATCTCATCGGATACCGCAATTTCACCGGTGTAATCGGTAGAAGCAACCCATAGACGCAGAATATCTGCCCCTAATTTATCCATGACATCCTGCGGACTGATGGTATTACCGATAGATTTAGACATCTTACGGCCCTGACCATCCACAGTGAAACCATGCGTTAACACCTGACGGTAAGGTGCTTTACCTTTTATTGCCGTTGAGATCATCAGGGAAGACATAAACCAGCCACGGTGCTGATCTGAACCTTCAAGATAGATATCCGCAGCGTTACCCTGGAATTCAGGGCGGGCATCAACCACCGATGCGTGAGTTGATCCCGAATCGAACCAGACATCCAACGTATCAAAAATTTTGACATAGTTAGCCGCATCATCACCTAACAGTTCGGCTGGCTCCAGATCCCACCACGCCTGAATACCGTCAACTTCAACACGTTTTGCAACTTCTTCCATCAATTCGATAGTACGTGGATGAAGCTCTTCCGTCTCTTTATGGACAAAAAGAGACATCGGCGTACCCCAAGTACGTTGACGTGAAATACACCAGTCAGGGCGATTTTCAACCATTGCCTCAATACGGGCCTGACCCCAACCCGGAATCCACTCAACCCCTTTGATCTCCTGCAACGATTGTTTACGCAGACCATTTTGCTCCATGCTGACAAACCACTGCGGCGTGGCACGGAAAATGATAGGTGTCTTATGGCGCCAGCAGCAAGGATAACTGTGCTGTAATTTTTCCAAATGCAACAACGCATTGTTTTCACTCAGGATATTCAGCACAACATCATTCGCTTTAAAGACAAACACACCATCCAGAGAAGGATAAGTACCGGGCAGGTAGCAACCATTAGGGCCAACCGGGTTTGCAACTTCCAAGCCATATTTCTGACCAAGAACAAAGTCGTCCGGGCCGTGACCTGGGGCCGTATGCACAGCACCGGTACCCGCATCCAAAGTCACGTGATCACCCAGTACAACCGGTGAATCAAAACCCATAAATGGATGTTTAAAGCGCAATAACTCCAACGCAGCACCCGCACAATTCCCTAGCACTGTCCACGAAGTTATACCCGCGCGCTGCATCACACTTTCTACCAAATCAGCAGCCAGGATCAGGCATTCACCCTCAATCTGTACTAATTGATAGCTAAATTCAGCATGCAAAGCGATCGCTCGGTTAGCCGGCAACGTCCACGGCGTGGTTGTCCAGATAACCAGAGAGACCGGTTGATCTGCTACCTGCACACCAAATTTCTCACAAACGGCAACTGCATCAACCGCATTAAAACGCACATCAATCGATGGAGAAGTTTTGTCGTAATACTCAACTTCTGCTTCGGCCAGTGACGAACGACAATCAGTACACCAGTGAACAGGCTTGGCACCTTTCAACAAATGACCATTAGCGATAATACGGCTCAATGCGCGAATAATGTCGGCTTCGGTCTTAAAGTCCATCGTCAAATATGGACGTTCCCAGTCACCTAATATGCCCAGACGGATAAAGTCTTTCTTCTGACCTTCAATTTGCTCTTTAGCATATTTGCGGCACTCGGCACGAAATTCAGCGGCGGAAAATTTTTCCCCCGGCTTACCAATAATCTGCTCAACCTTAAGCTCAATGGGTAAACCGTGGCAATCCCAACCAGGGATATATGGCGAATCATATCCCGCCATTCCTTTGGATTTAATAATAATATCTTTGAGAATCTTATTGACTGAGTGACCAATATGAATACTGCCATTCGCGTAAGGAGGGCCATCATGCAGAATAAATGTTTTTTTACCGGCTTTTGCTTTACGAATTACTTGATACAACCCATCTTTGTACCAACGTTTTAACATATCTGGTTCGCGCTTTGCTAAATCTCCGCGCATTGGAAACCCTGTTTCTGGCAGATTCAGGGTGTTTTTATAGTCACTCATTCGATTCTCAATTCCAATTTTCCGCTAGATACATGACACAGGTAGCTGCTTAAAAAATTCCTTCGCAGCAACCAAATCATTCGCAATTTGCTGCTTGAGTGCATCAAGGGAAGCAAACCGCTGTTCATTACGCAATTTTTTACGTAACACCACATCAATATAACGCCCATAGAGATCCATTTGGGTATCAATTAGATGTACTTCAAGTTGTTGACCCTGACCAGAGACTGTTGGACGTGTACCAATATTGGCAACACCCGGTAAAGGCTGGTCTCCCAAACCATAGACTTCAACAACATAAACGCCGTGTACCGGAACCACTAATCGTTTTAACGGCAAATTTGCTGTTGGAAAACCAATAGTGCTCCCTAGTCGCTTACCATGAACGACCCGGCCACAAATGCTGTATGGATGTCCCAATAATGTTTCGGCTAATACCAAATCATCATCTTGCAGTGCTTGACGGATAGCTGTGCTGCTAATCCGTAAACCATCATCACAAAAACTTTCACTGCTGGTCACATCAAAGCCGTATGTCTCACCGGCTCGCTGCAAAAAGGCAAAATCACCACTGCGAGATTGACCAAAACGAAAGTCGTCTCCTACAGCGAGAAACTTAACACCCAATTTTTCCACCAGCAACCGTGAAACAAAGGCTTCTGGCGTATTTGCCGCAAAATTTCTATCAAATTTCACGCATAATAAATAATCCACTCCACATTGGGCGAGATATTTGGCTTTATCCCTTAATCTCGTTAGACGCGCAGGAGCATTACCCTTAGCAAAAAACTCCAAAGGTTGTGGTTCAAAAATCATGACCATTACTGGTAATCCCAGACGCTGCCCTTCGTGTTTTAAGTGTTTCAGTAGTGCCTGATGACCTCTGTGGACACCATCAAAATTACCAATCGTCAACACGCAACCGCGGTGACATGTCCGGATATTACGTATACCGCGAATTAGCTCCATAGCTGGCTCAATACCCTGGAAATTACCAAATTATACCTTGTACAAAGCTCAAGGTTAACCCACCATCATAAGATGATTTAAATCAATAGCCCTGATTCATACAACAAAAACGAGCAGGAATCCCGAAAAATATTCATTTTATTTCTATCTGGACTATTCAATGAGATTTTTATTGTGAAAGACTGTATTCCCACCAAGTAAACTGATAAAATCCTGCGCCATCACAACGAAACAAGTTGCCGCGGTACAACGGCGCTTATTTGCACAAATCCATTGACAAAAGAAGGTTGAACAGGCATATTCCTCGGCCTTTGAATTGTCCTCGATAGAATATATTTGGGAGTTGGACCTTGGCTAATATCAAATCAGCTAAGAAACGCGCCATACAGTCTGAAAAACGTCGTCAGCATAACGCTAGCCGTCGTTCTATGGTGCGTACCTTTATCAAGAAGGTATATGCTGCTATCGCTACCGGCGATAAAGAAGCTGCGCAGAAAGCATTTCATGACATGCAACCTATTGTCGATCGTCACGCCTGTAAGGGTCTGATCCACAAAAACAAAGCAGCACGTCATAAATCTAATCTGACGGCGCAAATCAACGCAATGTAATAATTTGCGTTTGGGTTACTGAAAAACCGGCCTGCGCCGGTTTTTTTGTGTCTGCAGTTACTATCAATTATTTTTTAAGTACGCTTCTTAGATAGCACATTAAACAACGCAGAAAAATCTTTATTACATACCCTTTGAACAGCCGGGTGTTGAATCATTCGCTCAGCAAAAATCACATAATACTCTTCCTGCACGGCATCCAACCGACCAATCTCGGCAATATCATTATCTGTAAAAATATCATTGGTATACAAAGATGGCGCCACGAAAATCGCATTATGATACATACCAAACGCTTTCATTAACGCGGCATCATCAAACTCACCTAGTACTTCAACCTGAAGATTTTTATTACGTATCCAAGTCAACAATTTACGCCCCAACATAGAGCGACGCCCTGGAACCAATAAGCGACGTTCCTCCAAACATTCCGGGAAAGGTTTTTCCGGGATAGGTTGTCGGCAGAAGAAACTCACATCACATTCACCCAGTTTTACCGAGAACAGCCCTTCCTGTTGGGAAGAATCCACCGGGCAATCAGACAATATCATATCGAGTTTGTGCTGGCTGAGTTGTTCCAGCAACAACTCATGGGTTGATTCAAAACAACGTAGATGAATCTGCTCATGTTCCACAACCGCCGTTTTTAATACCTGGCTAACCAGACGTTTGGACAGTGCATCAGCAACACCAACATCAAATAAAAGATTAGATTCACGGCTGTAGTTAACGATATCCAACATCTCCTGGCTTAGCATAAACATCTTATCCGCATAGCGGAAGATAAGCTGTCCTAGCTCTGATGGCACTAATCCCCTGCCCTGACGTTTGAACAGTTTCCCTCCCAGACGCTCCTCCAGCGCTTTTATCTGTCCTGTGATCGTTTGAGGTGTTAGATAAAGCGCTTCTGCCGCCCCAACCACTGATCCTTCCTTGCAAACATGCCAGAAATAATAGAGATGATTAAAATTCAGATGTGACACCCGCATACGTTTTTCCTTATGTATCGCTTACGTCTGGTAGACAACGCCAGCCATACATTACTAATCCACCGTCTCCCGGTGATTTTCTGTTTTTTCACTACATAAAGTATCCGCGATACAATTTTAGTTGTTGTACCGCAAATACAAAAATGATGAGTCAGTCCAGAAATTTTCTCTAAAATGTAGAACTTCATTTGGCTAAGTTAATGAATTTATCCCCACTCTGCCATCACTTTTTCTTTGGTAAGACCATTCGTAACAAGCCATACCCCATAAACGCAGCGATGGTTGAACCTATCAGAATGCCAAGACGGGAATAGACACTGAAAGATTCATCCGCTCCTTCAAAAGCCAATCCTGAAATAAAGATAGACATAGTAAAACCGATTCCACAAAGAACAGAGACCGCAAATATCTGTTTAAGATTAATCTGCTGTGGCAATTTAGCAAATCCGATCTTAATAGCAATATAGCTAAAAAGAAAAATGCCCAATGGCTTACCAAGAAACAGAGCCACAGCAATACCTAACGGTAACATATCGGTCAAACCATTTAACGTAACGCCATTCAGGGCTACGCCTGCATTGGCAAATGCAAATAATGGCAAAATAAGATACGCCACCCAAGGATGCAAACCGTGCTCAAGTAATTCAGATGGTGAATGACCATTCTGACCACGCAGAGGAATCAGAAAACCAACAATGACGCCAGCTAGTGTTGCATGAACACCCGATTTCAAGATGCAAACCCAAAGGATAGTGCCAACAGCCAGATAAGCCGATGTTTTTTCGACACCACGCCAATTCATCCAAACCAGCAAAGCAATCATTGCCGCTGACAATCCAAGCGCCACAAGAGAAACCGTTTTGGTATAAAACAGAGCGATAATCACAATAACGCCCAGATCATCAATAATCGCGAGTGCCAACAAGAAAACCTTGAGTTCTATTGGCACCCGCTTAGACAGTAGCGCCATCACCCCCAAGGCAAAAGCAATATCGGTTGCCGCAGGAATAGCCCACCCTTGACGGGTAAATTCATCATTGCCATTAAATAACAGATATATCAGTGCCGGAGCGACCATACCTCCTATCGCCGCTATTACCGGAAATATTGCCTTATCACGCCCCGCTAAAGAACCTTCCAGCAATTCCCGCTTGACTTCCAGACCAACAATCAAAAAGAAGACAGCCATTAAGCCGTCATTAATCCATAACAATAAAGGCTTATTGATCTCCAGTGCAGCGAATTGCACTACCATCGAAATATTAAGAAATTGCTGATAAATACCCTGTAATGGCGAGTTTGCCATTATCAGCGCAATAATGGCAGCAATGATAAGAAGGAGCCCTCCAGCCGCTTCTAATTTCAGGAATTGACGAATAATTGCTGTCACGATGATTAACCTCTGAAACTGATCGAGCTTAAATGGTACTCTAGCTATGGTTTCGAAAAAAATCGATTTTATAACCAGAATAATTCGATATAACCGATCTATTGATGATCTACATCTCAATAAAATAGATTATCAATCAGAGGAAATCGTTAAGTGGAGCGTGCCTATTTATTTTACATTAGCACCAATTTCCCGCATCTTAGCCAAAATGCGGTTTAAATCATCTTCTGATAGTGTTAACTGTGCTGCTATATATACCCTTCATCTTTCAAGCTGCTGCTTTGTTGGCAGCTTTCACTCACCCCAGTCACATAGTTATCTATGCTCCTAGGGATTCGTTCACTTGCCGCCGCGCTGCAACTCGAAATCTATTAGGTATAGAATAGAATGTGCGGAGAAATAACACGTGGCATTTTCCCGCCCGTGTATTTTCTCCATTGATTGTTACCGGAAACTCCCGCTAAATCGGCCATTTGTTCTCCCGTGAAACCTAATTCTTCTTTGAGTTTAATGAGATCTTCTGTAGTAGGAGGAGAATAATTGCCGATCAGTCGCATAAGTATTCCAGAACAAAGCCCCTTACGGGGCCAATTAATTAAATGAATTTGAGCGCTACCTTATATTATTACACAATAAAAAGCAGCCCTTTTAGGGTTAATTGTCAATGTTGATCGATTAATTTTTCACCTCAAAATATTAGTATTCAATATGACTTCATATTATGCAAAATATATTTTTTCAGAATTTATATAGCTAGATAATTTCTAAGGATTCGACAGAAAAGATAAAATAAGACAATAATAACGAGAAAACAGCATGAACAATTAACAGGTATTAAAACTGGTCATATTGCAATCTTTAAATACAAAAAAAGAATTAAGAATATTATTAATATACACCAATCACTTGAAAAACAAATCAATATCGATTAATAACCAACAAATCATCTTTACATCCAATAACATTTTTTCTTTTAGCAGGCATTATTGAGTGATATTCCTCGCTATTAGTGACAATAATTGGCGATATAATCTGAATTTTATTCTCTTGAAGAAATTCCAGATCAAAATTAACTAATACCTCACCGGCAACTACTCTCTGCCCTTCTATAATTTGCAAATTAAATCCCGCTCCTTGCAAACCTACCGTTTCAATACCAATATGAATTAATAACTCCACTCCTTGATCGGAAATTAAACCAATAGCATGTCCAGTCGGAGTAATCATTGAAACCTTGCCATTAAAAGGCGATTTAACCACACCTTCGGTAGGAATAATAGCAATACCATCACCAATAATTTTTTCAGAAAAAGTGTCGTCAGGTACTCTTGAGAGAGATTCTATTGTGCCGGTCATCGGAGAACGTAATATGATTTTCTTCTTTTTTGAAAAACGTGGCTTTATTAATACTATAGAATCAACATTAGATTCTAATTTCATTAATAAAGTGGATATAAATGCCACTAAGAAACTACTAAAAATGCCAAGCAAAATAAAAATAAAATTATTGCTATCTTTTTGCATATAAAAAGGTAATGACACCAATCCCGGTACACTAAAAGCAAATATTTTCACAGAGAAAATACCTATAATAGCGCCACCAACGGCTCCACCCATTAATGCAGCATAAAAAGGTTTTCTTAATTTAAGCGTAACGCCATACATTGCAGGTTCAGTTACGCCTAAAAAAGCAGAGAATAAAGATGAATAAGCTAATGATTTCATTTGCCTGTCTTTAATTTTAATTGCGACTGCTAATGTCGCACCAGCTTGTGCAATATTACTCGCAAAACTGATGGGTAATAACATAAAATCGTATCCAAGAGACTTAAAGTTAGCAAAAACACTTGGCAAAAAGGCATAATGCATCCCAGTAATAACTAAAATAGGTATCAATCCACCTAACAATAATCCCGCAAACGGTCCAGCCACGGAAAATAATATTAAAAGCCACTTTTCAATATACAAACCAATTGTATTTCCCAACGGTGCAGCAATAATCAATAAAATAGGTGCAGAAATTAATAAGACCAATAATGGTGTAAATATTATTTTCAATACCGTTGGAATAAACCTATCTACCCATCTATGAATATAACTGAGCAACCAAACCCCTAAAATAATTGGAATGGCAGTATAACTATAATGAATAGCGGGAATAGTAATACCAAATACTCTGAAATATCCACCACCAGAACTGCTCACAAGATCAGATAATGTTGGATAAATTAAAATACACGCTAATGTGGCGGCAATAAATTCATTTGTTTTAAATTTTCTTGCCGCTGAAAAAGCCAAAAGAACAGGCAAAAAATAGAGAGGTGTATCAGAAAGAATATATAATAACTTATACTCATTACTCTGCTCTGAAACCCAATCCATCATATAGAAAAAAATTAATCCGCCTTTAAGTAAACCCGCCCCTACAATTGCAGGCAATATGGGAACAAATATGCCTGAAATGACGTCAAGAATATGACTAATGAAACCCTTTTTTGGACCATAATGATTTCCTTCATTTTCTTTTAACTGCTTAATTATTTCACTAAATATTTCAACAACTCTATTACCAATAATTATTTGCAATTGCCCGCTGTGAAAATGTGCTCCAATAACCCCCTGCATTTTTCTGATCGCAGCAATATCTACTTTACTATCATCTATAATATTAAAACGCAATCTGGTAACACAATGCCAACTTTTATTTATATTTTCTTGTCCGCCAATAAATATAATGATCTCTTTTGCAAAATCTTCATCTCTCATTTTATTCACCACCTCCCAAAAAATCTAAATCACATAAATATACTCATCTAATACCATTAGCGATTGACACTTATTTGACGATCCATTTACTTATCATTCTCTGCCCTTATAACTATCATTAACCACCCGCTCTATATGAATGACTAAATAAATCAATTCATCATCGGGCACTTTCCATTGGTATTTCTCCCTCAGATATTTAATTAGCTTAACTGCACAGTTGTAGCTTTTGAAATACTTTTCTTCTATCAACTCTTGCAGAGAAAAATCCATCTCAATCGCAGAAGAATGCTCATTTTTATTTTGTCTAATCAGGAAATAGCGCAAATGCGTAATAAAACGAGAGTAATTCACCGAGGTTGTATCAAGGTTAACATGAAAATAGTAGTGTATGAGCTTAACCGTTTTATTAATCAAATTCGTTAATTTTAATGTATCTCCCATTGTTTGCCCTTCATATTGAGCATTGACAAAATGCAAGGCAATCAATGAGGCTTCTATCGGCGGTAATGGTTTTTCAATCTGGTCATTAATATAGATAAGCGCCTGTTTACCGACTTCATATTCCAACGGGTAAAGATGAGGGATCTCCCATTGTAAGACATTACCAATCTGATATCCTTTACTCACTCGCTCAAATGCAAAGTTTAAATGCTCTGACAAAGTAATGAGTAATGAATCGTTGAGTGATTTGCCAAGAAGATCTTTCCCTAATGCGATAATTTTCTCGGTTAGCTCTATAACTGAGACTGGAATAGTCGCAATAATTTGATTAATTCTATCGTTCTTTTCAACAGTGAAGACTTTTTCAACATCTTGAATATTCAGCCTATCGCCTTTTTTTCTATTAAAACCTATGCCCTTATCCATTAGAATAACTTCATTATTATTCTCATCAACGGCAAGAACGACATTATTATTTATGAGTTTTACTATCGTTAACAAAAGAGATACCTTACAGGATAAACTATTATATGCACCAATATATGCACCAACCTAAGCCTATAAAATAGGTGAAATATATTTGTGACCTGGTTGTGCCTGAGTCTAATCAGTAACACTCCTGTACACTATATTCATTATGTTACCTTTTAAGCTAAAACATTATTTTTACAAAGTCAACGACACAGCAACATATCCACTTACCCAGGATATTTATGATAAGCATCACATTTTTACCAAAATTACATTTAATAACTTGCAAGTATCGCAAGGAGTAATTAGTTTTTGACCAACTGATATAGGCTTGTTACCGACTTAGTTGCGATTGACGTCGGGCAAAACCTAATCCATCACGCTACAGTTCCCTTATTCCAAGGCGATTGTAGATGGTGGGTTAGGTTTTTTTTTACCTTAAATTTGGCCTTTCGCTGTTTTCAGCGTACTAAAATGAAGGAGAGGTCCAATGAGATACGAAAGTCTGGCTGAGAAAATAGTCAGCACAATAGGTGGGAAAGAGAATATATCTAGCCTAGTCCATTGTGCGACTCGTTTACGATTTAAACTTAAAGATAGCAGCCTGACCAATAGCGAATTACTCAAACAGACTGCGGGAATTATTACCGTAGTAGAGAGTGGTGGGCAATATCAGGTAGTCATCGGTAGCCATGTAGGTGATGTTTACGATGATATTAATCATAAATACTTACAAGATGACGCAGAAGCAGCACAAAATATAACTTCACCACAAGAGATAAAACGAGATAACGCCAGAGGTTTAAAACGCATTCTTGATGTCGCCATTGATATTATTTCCAGTATTTTTACCCCGCTATTAGGTGTATTGGTCGCAGCCGGATTAATTAAAGGCATTCTCGCTTTATCCAACGTATTCAATTGGATGAGCATAGACAGCGGTACCTATAAAATATTATACGCTACCGGTGATGCAATGCTCTATTTCATGCCTATTTTATTAGGGTATACCGCAGGTAAGCGGTTCGGAGGCAACCCTTTTATTACGATGGTTATCGGGGCAGCCTTAACCTATCCAACCATGACCGAGACATTTAAACTTTCACAAATTACACCTGCTATTCACCTCAATTTCCTTGGTGTCCCTATTACTTTCATTAATTACAGCTCAACAGTTGTTCCCATTATTTTATCAGCATGGTTTAGCTGCTTACTGGAAAAGAAGTTTAACAGTTGGTTTCATTCTTCCTTCAAAATGTTTGCCACACCTTTCCTATGTCTATTGATTACGGTTCCTTTGACTTTTCTAGTTATTGGCCCTATAGCAACAGAGCTCAGTGATAGCCTGGCAGCGGGATATCTCTTTTTCTATCAATTAAATCCGGTCATTGCTGGACTTTTGATGGGCGCATTGTGGCAGGTTTGTGTCATTTTCGGTCTGCATTGGGGACTTATCCCAATAATGATCAATAATATGATGACCCAGAAAAGAGATATGCTCTCTCCACTGCTCCAGCCAGCAATATTTGGTCAAGCAGGTGCAACTCTGGGGGTATTTTTACGTACACGCGATAAGAATATGAAAACATTATCAGGTACCGCACTGATATCAAGTCTCTTTGGCATCACTGAGCCATCTATTTATGGTGTCACACTGCCACTAAAACGCCCATTTATTATCGGTTGTATTGGCGGGGCACTTGGCGGGGCAATTGTCGGTTTCTATTCAGGAACAGCATATAACGTTGGCGGCATGGGTATCTTTGCATTTACCTCATTTATTTCTCCCTCCGGCATAGATAGTGCTTTCTGGAGTGTCGTATTAGGTTCGTTAGGTTCATTTGTCTTCTCCTGTATCGCAACCTATTTATTCGGTTTGCCATCAGAAGTAAAAGCTTCACCAATAACATCCCGTACAAAAAATTAATTTAAACTCTGAGAGGAAGAATCATATTAAGAAGATATCTTCCAAGTTTAACGAGCAATTAACAAGAGGAAAATCATGAACAAACAATTTCCAAATAACTTCCTTTGGGGAGGAGCGCTGGCTGCAAATCAAGTTGAAGGTGCCTATCAAATAGATGGCAAAGGGTTATCAACCTCAGATATGCAACCCCGCGGAGTCATTGGTCACAGCATAGAACGCAGTTTGGGTGATTTTCATATTAAGGATATTGGTATCGATTTTTATCATCGTTATCCCGAAGATATTGCGCTATTTGCTGAAATGGGATTTAAATGCCTGAGAACCTCTATCGCCTGGACACGTATATTCCCTGAAGGAGATGAAGAAATACCGAACGAAAATGGTTTAGCTTTTTATGATCGCCTTTTTGACGAAATGATAAAACATAATATTCAACCATTGATTACGCTTTCTCATTTTGAAATGCCTTATGGCTTAGTAAAAAAATATGGTGGTTGGGGAAATCGTGAAACAATTGCGTTTTTTGACCATTATACCAGAACTGTTTTTAAACGTTACCAACATAAAGTAAAATATTGGCTGACATTCAATGAAATTAACATGTCTTTATTCTCTTGTTTTACCGGCGCAGGATTACCAGAAAAAAGTAAAATTCAAGATATTTATCAGGCGCTACATTATCAATTAGTTGCCAGTGCTAAAGCAGTTAAAGCCTGCCATGAAATTATTCCTGATGCAAAAATAGGTAATATGGTGGCAGCGGCACCTTATTATCCATTGACTTGTCACCCTGATGATATATTAGAATCATTGAAAAAGAATCGCGAATGGTTGTTCTTCTTTGATGTACAAGCTCGTGGATATTATCCATCTTATATGTCCCGTCTATTTGAAGAGCAAAATATTACACTTGATATAACAGATGAAGATAAAAAAGCACTCAAAGAAACCGTTGATTTTCTCTCTTTCAGTTACTACATGAGTAGCTGTGCAACGACAAATCCTGAGATTATCAAGACCTCAGGGAATATAATTAATCCGGTGAAAAATCCTTATCTGTCCAGCTCAGAATGGGGATGGCAAATCGATCCCCAAGGCATTCGCTATCTTCTCAATATGCTATATGACCGTTACCAGAAACCCCTGTTTATTGTAGAAAACGGTTTGGGTGCCAGGGATGTTATTCAAGACGATGGCTCTATTATTGATGATTATCGTATTAACTATCTCAACGATCACTTATTTCAGATACGAGAAGCCATTGAAGATGGTGTTCAATTATTAGGATATACCTCATGGGGGCCAATAGATTTGGTCAGCGCCTCTACAGCAGAAATGTCAAAACGATATGGATTTATTTATGTCGATCGTGATGACCAAGGTAATGGGACATTAGAACGGCGACGTAAAAAAAGTTTTAGTTGGTATAAAGAGGTGATAAGCAGTCACGGGAATACGCTTAAATCCCCGGAGGAAAAAAATGAAAATAACCAATAAATTTCGTTTACTCACAGTTCCACTTATTTTGCTTTATAACAATATTACTGTGGCAGCAGAAAATAGCTGTAGCTCGTATGATGCCCTTTTACCGAGAGGACAAGAAACACCTTCGGTTTCATCTGCATGCGATACCGTATTTCCTGAATGGGGCGGCCTTAGAAAAGAAATGGCAGATCGTGGCTTTTATGCAAATTTTCAACTACTCACTAACCTAACCTACGATGTATCAAGAAGCTGGAAAAATACACCTAATCCCAATTATATGGGACAGCGCTTAACTACCGGTAATATGGCGGCTACAGAACTCACTTACGATTTATCACGGATTGGTTTCACTGATAAAGCACAACTGCGTTTAGGTTTAACCTATGCTTATAATAACTTCAAAAATAATGGTCAAGATGGACATCCTTTTGTCTCAGCCTTTTCCATTAACCAACCCTTATTTAATGACCAAGTAATATTAAATTACGGCTATACAACACTACTCTTCAATTTCTATGGATTATTTTTTGGTAGCAGTACAGCCTCATCCGCGTTGGGGCCAACCAGTGTCATGTTGGCCCAAGCTGGCCTCACCATGACCAAACCGAGTCCATCGATAGATATTCGGTTTTTATCGGAAAATAAACGTTGGTATGACCACATTGGTGTTGCCAGAAGTCAAAGCTCAGAAGGTTTAAAGGCAGACTCAAAATATAATACTTACGGTCTGCGCTGGAAACTTCCCAGAGCAGGCACCTTGGTGATCAATGAATTAGGTTATCGTGTTAATACCAATGAAACGGAAAATATGATCTGGCTGCGGGGCGGATCGGTGTTCAATAAAACACCTTATTTTAACTATAATAACTTAGAGTATGAAGATAACACTTACTCTCATTATATAGCGGCGACCCGCCAAATAACCAAACCGGATGCGTCAATGCCTTTCCGTGGCTGGTATATTGACGGCAAAGCCAATTACGCACCAAAGAATCGTAACCTATTTAATGCTGATATTTCGTTATCACTGTTCAGCATCGGGCCATTTAATTCACGTCCAAACGATATGGTCACTTTTGGTCTGGCATACGATAAATTCAGTAACGATGCAAAAGATTACTTCGCCCGCAATGGTCAACTTGCTGAAAGTTATAGTGCAACCGCTTCTGTAGCGTATACCTATCGTGTTTACAACGGAATCTATTGGACTAATAGCTTATCGTATACTCATCACCCATCAGTGACACCGAAAGAGGATGATGCCTATAACTTGCTCACACAAATTACTGTTAGTTTATAATTTTCAATTTAAACAAAAAGTCCTCATTTAAAACGAGGACTTTTCACCCGTAATTTGAGCTTTATTTAGCAATCCAGCTCTATACCCGTTATCTTTCAAGTTGCCTCTTTGTTGGCTGCACTCGCTCACCCCGATCACATAGTTCGCTATGCTCCCGGGGATTCACTTCCTTGCCGTCGCGATGTATCTTGAAATCCACAGGGTATATATGTGGCGACATCGACTATTACTTAGTCAAATCATCAAAGAATTTCTTTACACCATCGAAGAAACTTTTAGAACGTGGGCTATTCGTTTCTTCGCCAGCACCACCGAAAGATTCACCCAATTCGCACAGTAATTCTTTCTGTCTTTCATTCAATTTAACTGGCGTTTCTACCACTACCCGGCACAGTAAATCACCCTGAATGCCACCACGGACAGATTTAACACCTTTGCCTTTCATGCGGAACATTTTACCTGTCTGGGTTTCAGCAGGTATTTTCAATTTCACACGGCCATCGAGGGTTGGTACTTCGATTTCTCCGCCCAGTGCCGCCATTGCAAAGTTAACCGGCACTTCACAATAGAGATTACTTTCTTGACGCTCAAAAATATGGTGCGATTTCACCTGTACCTGAACGTACAGATCACCTGCGGGTGCGCCTTTAGCTCCCGCTTCACCTTCACCACTCAAACGAACGCGGTCACCGGTATCTACACCTGCCGGGATCTTAACAGACAGGGTTTTGTATCTTTCAACTCGCCCATGACCATGACATTTATGGCAAGAATCTTTAATGATCTGACCACGTCCATGACAATGTGGACAAGGTTGCTGAACGGTGAAGAACCCCTGACGCATATGAACCTGACCAGCACCTTGACAGGTTGAGCAGGTTACAGGGCTGGTTCCTGCTTTAGCGCCGCTACCATGACAGGCATCACAGGTTTCCAGTGTCGGGATACGGATCTCTTTGGTCACACCACGAACTGCTTCTTCCAGCGTCAACTCCATGCTGTAACGCAAATCAGCACCGCGGCTTGGACGCTGTTGACGACGACCACCTCCGAAGATATCACCGAAAACGTCACCAAAGATATCACTAAAATCAGCACCGCCGCTAAAACCGCCACCGCCCATGCCGCCTTGTTCAAAAGCAGCATGACCATATTGGTCATAAGCAGCCCGTTTCTGGTCATCCGTCAGAATTTCATAAGCTTCTTTAACTTCTTTGAATTGACTTTCTGCTTCTTTATCACCCTGATTACGATCAGGATGATATTTCATCGCCAGCCGCTTATAGGCTTTTTTAATCTCTTTTTCGCTCGCTGTTTTGGAAACCCCCAAAACTTCGTAATAATCTCTTTTCGCCATCTCTTATTTTACCCTTAACATACGCGCACGGGCGCAGAGTTCCCTCGACGCCCGTGCCGGTTAATCAGCAACAGTTGTCATCATCTAACTGTCACCGCGCCCGCTAAGGGCTATTATTTTTTATCTTTAACTTCTTCGAATTCAGCGTCTACAACGTCGTCATCTTTCTTCGCACTGTCACCAGCGTCTGCGGTTGCACCAGCCTGAGCCTGCTGCTGAGCAATTTCCAACAACTTAGCGGAAGCCTGAACCAAAGCCTGAATTTTCGCTTCAATATCCGCTTTATCTTCGCCTTTCGCTGCGGTTTCTAGCTGAGTGATAGCACTTTCAATCGCAGTTTTATCTTCTGCTGGCAGCTTGTCACCCGCTTCTTCTACTTGCTTACGGGTACCGTGAACCAGTTGATCTGCTTGGTTACGCGTTTGTACCAACTCTTCAAACTTACGATCAGATTCAGCGTTAGCTTCTGCATCACGAACCATCCGTTGAATTTCGTCCTCATTCAGACCGGAAGAGGCCTTGATAGTGATCTGCTGTTCGCGACCAGTGTTTTTGTCTTTAGCAGATACATGCAAAATACCATCAGCATCAATATCAAAAGTCACTTCAATCTGAGGCATACCACGAGGTGCTGCTTGGATACCATCCAAATTGAACTGGCCCAAAGATTTGTTATCACCGGCACGTTTACGCTCACCCTGCAACACATGGATAGTTACCGCAGACTGATTGTCGTCTGCCGTAGAGAACACCTGGCTGTGTTTGGTTGGGATCGTGGTGTTTTTCACAATGAGGGAAGTCATAACGCCACCCATTGTTTCGATACCCAGAGACAGTGGTGTAACATCCAGCAACAAGACATCTTTCACATCACCGGCCAGAACACCGCCCTGTACCGCAGCACCCATTGCTACCGCTTCGTCAGGGTTCACATCTTTACGTGGCTCTTTACCGAAGAAGTCAGCAACCACTTTCTGTACCATTGGCATACGGGTCTGACCGCCCACCAAAATGACATCGTTCACATCAGAAACTGACAGGCCGGCATCTTGCAATGCGACTCGTACAGGCTCCATAGAACGTTTAACCAGCTCTTCTACCAGTGATTCCAGTTTCGCACGGGTCACTTTGATATTCATGTGCTTAGGACCGGTTGCATCTGCGGTGATATATGGCAGGTTCACATCGGTCTGTTGTGCAGAAGAGAGTTCAATTTTTGCTTTTTCCGCTGCTTCTTTCAGACGTTGCATTGCCAATGGGTCGTTACGCAGATCAATGCCCTGATCTTTCTTAAATTCGTCAACCAAGTAGTTGATCATACGGCTGTCGAAGTCTTCACCGCCCAAGTGAGTATCACCGTTGGTTGCCAGCACTTCATATGTTTTTTCACCATCAACTTCATCGATTTCGATAATAGAGATATCGAAAGTACCACCACCAAGGTCATAAACCGCGATAGTACGGTTACCTACTTCTCTGTCCAAGCCATAAGCTAGTGCAGCAGCGGTTGGTTCGTTGATAATACGTTTTACTTCCAGACCTGCGATACGGCCAGCATCTTTGGTTGCTTGACGCTGAGCATCGTTAAAATATGCAGGTACGGTGATTACCGCTTCAGTCACTGGCTCACCCAGATAATCTTCTGCCGTTTTCTTCATTTTCTTCAAAACTTCAGCAGAAACCTGAGGAGGAGCCATCTTCTGGTCTTTCACTTCCAGCCATGCGTCGCCATTATCTGCCGCAATAATTTTGTATGGCATGATAGCTACATCGCGTTGCGCTTCTTCGTCTTGGAAACGACGGCCAATCAGACGCTTAATAGCAAACAACGTATTTTGCGGGTTAGTAACAGCCTGACGTTTAGCCGGTTGACCAACCAGAGTCTCACCATCCTGGGTATAAGCAATGATGGAAGGGGTTGTGCGATCACCTTCGCTGTTTTCCAGCACACGAGCTGTCGTGCCATCCATAATAGCTACACAAGAGTTGGTAGTTCCCAGGTCGATACCAATAATTTTACCCATCTAAACGCCTCCAAAGAAATTCGTAATCAGTCAAGTTGCTAATCAATATGAGGATGACTTTCTGCTTTTCAATGGCACCCATTTTTATGCCTCTACGCGATTCCTCACCCTTGCTTATAACACCGGCTGTATAGGACAGCGATTAGCAACTGCGGTTGATTATAAGATGGGGTCGTTAAAGCTATCATCAAGGGGGGATGCGAAAAAAAAACCTTTTTATTATTTCAAAGATTATTGTTTCATTGCTGACAGATCATTATGATTCGCCTCCTTTGCTATTTATGACTTTTATGATTTTCTTTCAGAGGACTTATGAGCGCGAATCAATTGGCTAATCCCGGCCCCTTAGGGCTAATGGGCTTCGGCATGACAACCATTCTGCTTAATCTGCATAACGCAGGTCTCTTTCCACTGGCATCCGTTATCCTGAGTATGGGCATTTTCTACGGCGGCCTGGCTCAAGTACTGGCAGGGATTTTTGAATATAAGAAAGGCAATACCTTTGCCGCAACGGCTTTCACCTCCTATGGGTTGTTTTGGCTCAGTCTGGTCGGGTTATTATTTCTGCCTAAAATGGGACTGGCAGAAGCCACCAGCAGCCAATATTTAGCGGTATATCTTGGCCTATGGGGTGTGTTTACTCTGTTTATGTTCTTTGGCACCTTCAAGGCTAACCGCGTACTACAGTTTATCTTTGGTGGCCTGACACTGTTGTTCGCTTTGTTAGCGATTGGCAACTTTACCGGAAATACCACTCTTCTGACGATTGCCGGTTATGAAGGGATAATATGTGGTGCCAGCGCATTTTATCTGGCAATGGCGGAAGTGCTGAATGAGCAGTATGGACGCACTATTCTGCCCATTGGCGAGATAAAACCGTAATAAACCGCGGGTTGGAAGAAGGCAAATTTTTTCTCCTCTTCCAGTCCGTTATTTTCAGAGGAAAAGATGGTAGAAAAAGCCGATGATATTTACCCCTGCGCTATTAAAGGTACACGGCAACTTAACCACGAAGCGCCAATGTCCATCAGCACCATAGAAAAACCTGAAACATTGGAAAGGCAGACAAGATTTGTTTTCTTTCCATCCCAAGCAACATTTTGTGTCATTGAAGCGTTCAATAATTCAAAGTAAGCATCTGTCATTTTATTGCCTACAGTGTTTCAACCAGATTTACACCGTCCGAAGCCTGACACACATAAATGGCCTCTTTCAGACCTGTCAACGCAAAATAATGTTGTTCTACCGCAGCCTTAACCACATCAACCAAAGTTTGTGGAACTAAAGCCACCACACAACCCCCAAACCCACCACCAGTCATTCTCACTCCACCCTGTTTACCAATGACTTGTTTCACAATATCAACCAAGGTATCGATTTCAGGTACGGTAATTTCAAAATCATCACACATTGACTGATGTGATTGCGCCATAAGTTCCGCGATTAATGGCATATCACCCTTTGCTAATGCTTTTGCTGCCAAAAGTGTACGTTCATTTTCCGTGATCACATGGCGTGCACGTTTAGCCACTACACTATCCAGCTCAACACGACGTTTTTCAAACTCATCTAATGCCACATCCCGCAAAGCTTTAACCTCAAATAGTGCGGCTGCTTGTTCACATTGAGCCCGACGAACATTATATTCACTGCCAACCAATTCCCGTTTTTTATTTGAATTAATAATCATAACTGCAATATCTTTCGGCATAGATACGGCTTGCGTGGTTAAATGACGACAATCAATTAATAACGCATGATCCTTCTTACCTTGTGCGGAAATCAATTGATCCATAATGCCACAATGACAACCGACAAATTCATTTTCAGCTTGCTGCCCATTTAATGCTATTTCTGTTTGGCTAATGGCTAAGTGGTAAAGGTTTTTAATTGTTTGACCAATAACTGTTTCCAGTGCAGCCGATGAACTTAATCCCGCCCCTTGTGGCACATTACCCACTACCACAATATCTGCCCCGTTAAATATATACCCACGACTGAGCAGACACTTTACAACACCGCGAATATAATTAGCCCACATTTTACTTTCATGAAATATAATAGATTGGCTAATATCAAACTCGTCTAACTGATTATTATAATCAACCGAAACAACACGAATAATATTATCTTCTCGTTTCGCCGCAGCAGCCACGATTTGGTAATTAATAGCACAGGGCAATACAAAGCCGTCATTATAATCCGTGTGCTCTCCAATCAAATTAACCCGACCCGGTGCCTGAATAATATGTGTCGGCGTATAATGAAATACTAAATCAAAAACATTTTTAACGCGATTAATTAAAGTTTCCATCACATTACTCTCAAATATGGTATCAACCACTCGATAATGAGCATTGCTGCTCTTTATAATGTACATCGCTCACAGCACGCAAAAGCTGAGCAGCTTGCTCTGCCGTTAAATCACGTTGTGTTTCAGCAAACATTTCATAGCCCACCATAAATTTTCGCACAGTAGCCGATCGCAATAATGGCGGATAGAAAAGTGCATGCAGTTGCCAATGTTCAATATCGCTGCCTTGTGCAAAAAACGGCGCAAAATGCCAACCCATTGAATAAGGAAAAGAGCTATGAAATAAGTTGTCATAACGACTGGTAAGCTTTTTAAGCGCAACCGCCAAATCATCGCGTTGTTCACCCGTTAATTCATTCATACGACGAACATGAACTTTAGGTAATAACATGGTTTCATAGGGCCATGCAGCCCAATAAGGCACAACCACCAACCAATGGGTTGTATCGACCACCACCCGTTCACCATCAGCTAATTCAGCCTGAACATAATCCATCAGTAAATTGGAACCTTGTTCTTGGTAATAGTTACGTAACTGTTTATCTTTACGTTCAATTTCGTTTGGCAGAAAACTATTTGCCCAAATTTGTCCATGTGGATGAGGCTGAGAACATCCCATTACTTCACCCTTATTTTCAAAAATTTGAACCCAAAGATATTCTTTACCCAGTATTTCAATATGCTCATTCCAGGTATCAATTACCTGACGAATATGTTTAACCGGCAATTCAGGCAATGTCTTACTGTGATCAGGAGAAAAACAGATCACGCGACTTAATCCTCGTACTCCTTGTATTTTAAATAACGGGTGAGACGATTGGAGCACATCAGGTGAATCGGGCATTAAAGCCGAAAAATCATTATTAAAAACAAAGGTTCCTTGATAAGCAGGATTTTTATCACCGGAAATACGTGTATTTGATGGGCAAAGAAAACATTGCTCATCATAGTTAAGAATATTATCTATCAATGGCTGCTCATCTTGCCCACACCACGGCCGCTTCACTCGATGAGGAGAGACTAAAACCCATTGCCCGGTTAGCGGATTGTAACGACGATGGGGATGTTCAACAGGATTGAATGCAATTTTGGGCATAGCAGTCTCTACTTTTTATATACCCGTCATCTTTCAAGTTGCCTCTTTGTTGGCGGCACTCACTCACCCCGGTCACATAGTTCTCTATGCTCCCGGGGATTCGCTCCCTTGCCGTCGCGATGCATCTTGAAATCCATTGGGTATATTTTTCAACACCGATTGTGAAAATCTTTATTAATACTTGGGCTGGACACAGTTTAACAACGGACATTAACACTAATCTGAGATACCAATCACGCAAATGTAAACGGTTACACAAAAAGTTTAAATATAAACCTAAAATACAGATAAGGTGTTCAACTTTAACATATTCTGCAAACATGAGTTAAAAGTCACAGTAAATTTACTTAATCTATTAATTAAAACAAATTATTAAGAATTAAGATAAGTTACAAATAGGATATTTAATAACAATTTTGTGATTCTGATTACATCTCCACCAAATGGTAACGTTTACAAGTTTGGCCCGATGTTATTCAAGTCTTCTTCCTGATATTAGGTGGATTGCTCACAACATTTATCGCTATCAGTTATATTGGCGGTAGTGACGGCATGATGGCCGGATTTGCAAAAATGGCTGATGCGGCACCGGGGCACTTTGAAATGATTTTGGATAAAAGTAACCCTGAATTCATAAACTTGCCTGGTATTGCTGTAATGATTGGCGGTTTATGGGTCGCAAACCTCTATTATTGGGGCTTCAACCAATACATTATTCAGCGTACTCTTGCCGCAAAATCAATTCAGGAAGCACAGAAAGGAATTGTTTTCGCCGCCTTTCTGAAACTCATTTTGCCTTTCCTGGTTGTTGTGCCGGGCATTGCCACTTACGTGATCACAACATCCCCTGAATTAATGGCCGGTTTAGGTAATATTGCACTGCACAACATGCCTGATGCAACGCACGCAGATAAAGCTTATCCGTGGTTAACGCAATTTCTACCAGTCGGTTTTAAAGGTATCCTTAACCCGAAAAACTCAGCCTCGCTGATTGATTTAGCAAGAACCTTATCTTCCTGAGCCAAAACCTCAACCGGTAGATGATGATAGGTGGCGGATAAAAGTTTGATTTTTTGATTCTCTAATCAACCCATTGCTTAACGACAAGCACTTTTCGGTCTAAAAGCCGCGACTACCTTATCATTGGTTTCCACATATGGGCCATCCAGCAATTGGATACAATATGGCACGCTGGCAAAAATGCCGGATACCAGAACGTTGCCGTTTTCGTCTTTCAAACCTTCCAGCGTTTCTGCAATTGCTTTTGGTTGCCCCGGTAAGTTCAGGATCAGCGCCTGTTTGCGAATAACACCAACCTGACGGGATAAAATTGCCGTTGGAACAAATTGCAAACTAATCTGACGCATCTGTTCGCCATAGCCCGGCATTTCACGATCTGCAACCGCTAATGTGGCATCAGGAGTCATATCTCGGCGTGCCGGACCCGTTCCACCAGTGGTCAAAACCAGATGACAGCCGATTTCATCCACCAGCTCACATAAGGTTTGTTCAATGATGATCTGCTCATCCGGGATCAGACGAGCCTCTATCTGAAAAGGGGTGGTAATCGCACTTTTCAGCCACTCGGACAATGCCGGAATCCCTTTGTCCTGATAAACCCCACTCGATGCACGATCAGAGACGGATATCAAGCCAATGCGCAATTCATTCATACAAACCTCAATTAACTGATGGCAAAAAGGCGGCTAATTATGCCGCCTTTAACACTAAAAGAATAGCTTATAACCTACTATTACAGCAGATCAGCGATCATCTTCTCAAGTTTACCCTGATCGATAGCAAATTTACGGATACCATCCGCCAGTTTTTCTGTTGCCATTGCATCTTGATGATGTTCCCAATAGAACTGAGCTTCATTCAATGGCTCTGGACGCACTTTAATTTCACCGGTATAACTCAGTTTACGTTCAACTTCACCCTGAGCTTCCGATAGCTCTTTCAACAACGCAGGGGCAATAGTCAAACGGTCACAACCCGCTAATTCCAAAATCTCACCAGCGTTACGGAAACTTGCTCCCATAACCACAGTGCTATAGCCATGTTGTTTATAGTATTGGTAGATTTCAGTCACAGAAATGACGCCGGGATCTTCATGTGGAGCAAACTCTTTCTGATCGCTGTTCGCTTTATACCAGTCAAGGATACGACCAACGAATGGCGAAATCAGATATACACCCGCCTCCGCACAAGCACGCGCCTGAGCAAAAGAGAACAGTAGTGTCAGGTTGCAGTTAATCCCTTCTTTTTCTAGCTGTTCAGCCGCGCGGATACCCTGCCAGGTTGAAGCCAATTTGATCAGAATCCGATCATTGCTGATACCTGCCTCGTTATACAACTTAATCAGGCGTTTAGCTTTAGCAACACTGCGTTCAGTGTCATAAGACAAACGAGCATCAACTTCTGTCGAAATACGGCCGGGGATCAGTTTGAGAATTTCCAAGCCAATATTTACCGCCAGTTTATCACTGGCATCCACAATCTGCTGCTCGCGGGAATCGCTCTGTTCACGCGCCCACGCAATTGCTTCATCAATTAATTTACGGTATTCAGGAATCTGTGCAGCGTTAAGGATCAGAGATGGGTTAGTTGTCGCATCTTGTGGCTGATAAAGTTTCATCGCCGCAATATCCCCGGTATCTGCCACTACTGTTGTCAGTTTACGCAGGGAGGTTAGTTTATCGGTCATTTTGTCATATCTCATCGTTATGCGTGAAATTGTGGCATTGTTTCTGAGCCATCCGTTGATAATAACATGGTCAGATCTTGCTGCAAGGCGGTAAAAACAATTGAGGATGTTTGGTTGATTTACAAACGTTTTCGATAGCAAATCCTTTAAACTTTAGAGCATCATTACAGACCCCCGCTAGCAAAGTCTCTTGGTTTGAGGATCTCATCACAGAGATAAAAATTCAGTAAATTGAAACCATTGCCAATAATTTCCTTTAAAATAAACTACTTTAATGTGAGTTTATTCTCAACGTCAGCACTTATTTTCTTTGCAACAACAATTGAACTTAAAGAACACATTGCAAAAAAGACAAATAAAACACTACTTCCTAGCAAAGGGATTAACCATATTATTATAATACCAAAGGCTGATTGGTAACTTCTTGAAATTGCATCCGAAGACGATATTATTCTCGCAAAATATTTTTCTGGAGTTAGCTCTTGCCCTGATGTATAGAGAGAGATTCTTAAAAAAGAAAGTCCGATAAAAATAAGCACGGTCCCCAGAGTATAGTATAACAGGACAATTTTTGATAAAGGCATAGCCCAAAGGATACTCCCAATTGCAATCAATAGAGAACCAAGAAAGAAAGATTTTTTTATTCTACTTATAGTAAAATAGCGACCAGATAAATAAGACCCAAATAACATTGAAACAGAAGCTAAAAAGGAAAAATAAGCAATCAAATCAGAAAAAGAAAACGAATATGGCCCACTAAATAAAGAGGAAATTGTTGTATAGTTAGAAGTCACTATATAGGTCGAAATTACTTGATATGACACCATTGCAGTTAAAATACTTATCCTGAATAATAATATATTTCTCTGCGTATTATTCTTGATAATATATTCTAACCCACCATATTTCATAGAAATATCTTTTTCCTTTACTTTAGTTCCCCAATCGCCGATAAAAAAGAGAAATATAATTGATAAAATAAAACACATTGATTCAATAAAAAATAAGGGGCGTATTGAAATCATATTTATCAAAAAACCAGCTATCAATGGAGAAGATATAGAGAGCAATCCATAATAGAATTGTTGCTTTGATATAAAAGCCACTCTTTCTTCTGAGCTAACAAATGCTTGGTATGCTACTGACCTTATTGATATATTCAAACCTGAAAAAAATGATAGAAGAAAAGATATGAAAAACAATAAATATATATTATTGACAAATACAGCAAGAAATATTGTTACTACCCGAAATAAATCCGAAGAAATACAAATAGCCCTCATATTAAACCGAGCAGTTAGCCCACCAATAACCACAAAAACTAATATACTCGCCATTAATCTCACAGATACCATTAAAGATGTATCTATCTCCGACTTGGTAATTGAATATACAAGTGAAAGAAGCGCTATTTCACTTATTCCTGTACCAAAGATAGATATTATATCAGAGGATAATAGCTTATTTTTATTCTCCATATCTTATCCCACTTATATTATAATTATCCAATCGATTTCATTAATGGTATTTCCCCGACTTCAATAAAATAAGAAAACAGTAATATTGTACACTCTCTTACTTTTAAAATAATTACACTATTACAATCCAAGAAAAATCGATCAAACTCACAAAAATTAATATTTTAATAAGCCAAAAAACTTTATTTAAATTTATATATAAATTTAAATAAAAATATACCATCATAAATCATTAAAATATTTTTAATATTAAAAGCAATATCGACCAATAAAATGAAGTACAAAATTATCAGCTTGTTACCCGACAGATATCACGTACACAGTTTCCGCTATCGTCGTTATTAATTCTTTATTATCCTATCTTTTGTTAAAGTAACTTCATCTGAACAACCGGAACGATATTATGCTTATTACTATTTCACCTGCAAAAACCCTTGATTATGAAAGCCCTCTTGCCACGGAAAAATATAGTCAGCCAGTATTACTCAACCAATCAGAGCAGTTAATCAGTATTTGTCGCGAACTGGCACCCGCCCAAATTGCGAGTTTGATGGGTATCAGCGATAAACTTGCCGGCCTGAATGCAGCCCGTTTTGGCGAATGGCATGCTGATTTCACACCAGAAAATGCCCGTCAAGCTATCCTGGCATTTAAAGGTGATGTTTATACCGGTATGCAAGCTGAATCTTTCTCCGATAAGGATTTTGATTTTGCTCAGAATCATCTGAGGATTTTATCTGGCCTTTACGGTGTACTTCGTCCGTTAGATCTGATGCAACCTTACCGGTTGGAAATGGGGATCAAACTGGAAAATAAACGCGGTAAAGATCTCTATGCTTTCTGGGGGGATTTGATCACGGAAAAGCTCAATGAGGCGCTGGAACAACAAGGTGATAATGTGTTGGTTAATTTGGCTTCCGATGAATATTTCAAATCCGTGAATACGAAAAAGTTAGCCGGTAAAATTATTAAACCTGTATTTCTCGATGAGAAAAACGGTAAGTATAAAATCATTAGTTTTTATGCGAAAAAAGCCCGCGGGCTGATGAGCCGGTTTATTATTCAGAACCAATTAACGCAAACTGACCGTCTGGTGGAGTTTAATCTGGATGGCTATGCCTTTGATGAATCGTTATCCAAAGGGAATGAGCTGGTATTTAAGCGCCCAGAACAATATTAAGAGCTTATTATCAATAATAAACGCCGCATGATCTGTGCGGCGCCCACTTTTATAATGACTTGGGTGCTCTTTCCATCAAGAAATATCGCAACCTAGCAAAATCTGCCGGCAAGTAATGGGACTGCAACTCCAGATCAGCCCGTTCAGCCAAAGCTTTGGGCAATGGTAATTCCTCACCCAGAATCTGCTCCACTCTCTCTTTAAATTTCGCTGGATGAGCTGTACCAAGAAATAACCCGTATTCATCTTCTTGTAATTGATCACGCAGAACACGATAAGCAACCGCTGCATGAGGTTCAGAGATATAACCCAGTTTAGCCAGTTCTTTAATTGTCTCTTCAGTTACCTCATCACTGACTACACCATATCCCAATTCGTTCAACGGCCAGGATTTACGATAGAACAGTTCTTCAATCCGGGGCCAATTGTTTGGCTGGCTCACATCCATTGCGTTGGAAAGCGTGGCAACGGTCTGATGAGGCAACCATTTTCCATCCTCTAGATAACGTGGAACTGTATCGTTAACATTAGTGGCAGCGATAAAGCGTTTTACCGGCAATCCCATCGATTTTGCCAATAAACCCGCGGTCAAATCACCAAAATTCCCACTCGGTACAGAGATAACCAGTTGTTCACGCTTATCTTCTGGTAGCTGAGCAATTGCTTCAAAGTAGTAGCAAATTTGCGCCAACAAGCGGCTGATGTTAATTGAGTTGGCTGAATTGAGATACAAAGCCTGTTTCAACTCCTGATCATCAAACGCCTGTTTAACCAACGCCTGACAATCATCGAAATCGCCATCAATCGCCACCGTGTGAATATTACCGTCCAATGTACAGAATAGTTTCTCCTGTAACGGACTGATCTTGCCTCGCGGATAGAGGATTACCACCTGTACATTATTCAGCCCATAAAAGGCGTGCGCTACTGCTGCCCCCGTATCGCCGGAAGTCGCAGTCAGGATAGTTACTGGCTGCTCACCGGCAACTTGTGCCAACATTTGCGCCATAAAACGGCCGCCAAAATCCTTAAATGCCAGCGTCGGGCCGTGAAATAATTCCAGCGTTGCAACATCATTTTCCACATCGGTCACAGGAACCGGAAAAGTAAAAGCATGCTTAACTCGTGTCGCCAGTTGTTCTGGCGGAATTTCCTCGCCAATAAACGCGGAGAGAATGCGACCGCTGCGGGTGACAAAATCCAGTTTCAACAGTTGGTCAATTTCTTCACGACTAAATTCGGGTAAATCTTGCGGGAAGAAAAGCCCTTGCTGTTTGCCTAACCCCTGTTTGACTGCTTGTGCAAAACTCACCTGCTCGCGGTTGTCTTTCAAGTTATACAGTTTCATTAGTTACCCTATTTGTCGTGCGCCTGCGAGATCCAGACGGCAAATGTGTACAAAACCTTCATCATTCTGAACATAATGCTGTTGCAGCCACTCAGCTATTTCCTCTGCGGTCGCCATATCATTACAAATGGAGAACAATGTCGGGCCAGAACCAGAAATACCACACGCCAATGCCCCTACCCGTTTTGCTGTTTCACGCGCATTAGCAAAACCCGGTAACAGTTGAGTACGATACGGTTCAGCAACCACATCTTTCATCAATCTGGCTGCCAGCGCTGGTTGCCGTGTATGACAAGCATGAATAAACCCGGCAAGGAAACGTCCATGATCGATAACATCCTGCTTCGAATAGTTCACAGGTAAAATTGCTCTGGCTTCTGCGGTAGAAACTTTAATGCCCGGATAGGCCATCACCCATAACCACTCATCAAACGTAGGTACTGGCTGACAGATAACATCTCCTTGTTCCATAATCAGTTGCAAACCGCCGAGATAACATGGAGCGACATTATCATAGTGAATACTGCCGGAAATACGTCCTTCCAGTTGCCCCATCATTGCCAGTAATTGGCTTTCATAAAATGGGAGACCTGCAAACTCGTTCAGTGCCATCAAACCTGCAACAACAGAACAAGCACTGGAGCCAAGGCCAGAACCAATTGGCATATTTTTTTCCAGCGTCATTTCCACTGGTAATTGTTTGCCCAAACGCTGGCAGAATAATTGCCAGCATTGATAAACAATGTTGTGCTCCAGTTTCTCAGGTAACTTCCCTACAAACTGCCCTTCATTACGCAAACTGAAACTCTTCGCTGCCCGGACAGTAACGCAGTCACCTAATAAAGCACCATTAACTGGAGAGACCGCCGCTCCCAGTACATCAAACCCAACACTGACATTGCCAATAGATGCAGGCGCATAGACTTTAATCACAATTAAACTCCCTGTTTCCAGGACAAGGTACGCAGCATATCTGCGAAAACACCTGCGGCAGTAACATCATTACCCGCCCCGTATCCCCGCAGTACCAGCGGTATTGGCTGATAGTAACGCGTGTAGAATGCCAACGCATTTTCGCCATTTTTGACTTTATAAAGCGGATCATTACCATCCACTGCGGAGATTTTCACCTTACAACGGCCCTCTTCAATTATGCCAACATAGCGCAATACTTTTCCCTGCCCTTTGGCTTCTGCCACCCGCTGGTTGAAAACCTGATCAAGAGAAGGTAAACGTTCAAGGAAAGCATCCACGTCCCCTCGGCTATCAAAGGAGGCTGGCAGTACAGGCTCCACATCAACACCATCCAATTCAAGTTCATAACCTGATTCACGAGCGAGGATCAACAGTTTACGGGCAACATCCATACCGGACAGATCATCACGCGGATCGGGTTCGGTATAGCCTTTCTCTTTTGCCAGTAACGTTGCCTGAGATAGTGACATTCCTTCATCCAGCATACCGAAAATAAAAGAGAGAGAACCAGAAAGAATGCCATTGAACTGAATGAGTTCATCACCCGCATTAAGCAGGTTTTGTAAGTTTTCAATAACAGGCAGGCCAGCCCCTACGTTAGTGTCATACAGAAATTTGCGTTTAGATTTCTCTGCCGCCTTACGAATCTGATGATAATAAGCCATTGACGAAGTATTGGCTTTTTTATTCGGCGTGACCACATTGAAGCCATCACTCAGGAAACTGACGTATTGATCAGCAATTTGCTGATTAGAGGTACAATCCACTATCATCGGGTTCAGTAAATGGTACTCTTTCTCTAAACGGATCAGGCGGCTCAAACTAAAAGGTTCTTTGGCCTCTGATAAACATTGCTGCCAATTATCAAGGCAAATACCTCTCATGTCCGTCAACATGGCCCGTGAATTAGCAATACCACATACCCGTAAATCAATGTGCTTTTGCTTCAACCATGTTTGTTGACGACGGATTTGTTCAATCAAAACACTGCCTACACCACCAACACCGACAACAAAAACTTCGATCACCTGATCGGTATTGAATAACATCTGATGGCACAAACGAACAGCTGTCGTTGCCACTTCATTATCGATAACCGCAGAGATGGAACGTTCAGAAGATCCCTGTGCGATTGCAACAATATTGATATTACCGCGCGCCAATGCAGAGAAGAAACGGGCAGAGATGCCGCGCAGGGTACGCATACCATCGCCAACAACAGAGATAATGGAAAGATTTTCCATCACATCTAAAGGATCAAAAATCCCCTCTTTCAGCTCAAGATAGAATTCTTCACTCAGTGCCTGACGCGCGCGTTCCAATTCACGTTGAGGGACACAGAAGCTGATACTGTATTCTGAAGATGACTGAGTAATCAGCACAACAGAGATCCCTTTGCGGGACATGACAGCAAATACCCTTGCCGCCATACCCACCATCCCCTTCATACCAGGACCTGATACGTTAATCATTGCCATATTGCTCAGGTTGGTAATCCCTTTTACCGGCGTACTTTCATCTTTCTGCCCGTCACCGATCAGTGTTCCAGGCGCATCTGGATTGGCGGTATTTTTAATCAAACAAGGGATCTGAAATTGAGCAATTGGAGCAATGGTCCGTGGATGCAATACCTTGGCACCGAAATAAGAGAGCTCCATCGCTTCCTGATAGGACATGCCTTTTAATAACCGTGCATCCGGCACAACTCTGGGATCACAGGTATAAACACCATCCACATCAGTCCAGATTTCACAACATGTCGCCCGCAAGCAAGCCGCTAAAACCGCAGCAGAATAGTCAGAACCATTACGCCCCAGGACAACTAGCTCCCCTTTATCATTTCCAGCCGTAAATCCAGCCATCAGAACAATATGGTCATCAGGAATATTCAGAGAAGCAATGCGCTTCGTAGACTCGTTGATATCTACCGTAGATTCAAGGTAATGACCTTGTGCCAACAAATTTTCTACCGGATCAATCACCGTGACCTTGTGACCACGTGCCTGCAATACAGACTCCATGATGGCGATAGAGAGTTTTTCCCCACGACAAATCAGGGAAGCGTTAATGCTGTCCGGGCATTGGCCCAGTAACGAAATACCATGCAGAACCTGTTTCAATTGAGCAAATTCTTGCTCAACCATCATTTTTAACCGTTCATAAGCAAAACCGGGTTGCGCCTGTGCCACCCCCTGTAATAAATCAACAAAGATCTGCTCAGCATCGTGCATATGGGTAATGATCTCTTGCCCAGCTACCGTTTTTTCAATCATAGCCACTAAATGATTGGTAATTTTTGCCGGAGCAGAAAGCACCAACGCAACCCCTCCTTGAGAAAGTTTTTTCTCTGCAATATCGGCAACGTTCAACACTCGCTGGTAATTAGCGATCGAAGTTCCTCCAAATTTAAGCACTCGCATTAACATTTTTCTCCTGATTCCGCGCCAAAAAAAAGCCCGCATCTGATTTGGATGCGGGCTTTTTTCTCTGTTTTATATATGCGTCAGCCCGCTCCGCAACCTGTGGTTCCGGTGGTGGTAATAATTGTGGTTTTCAGGCTGATAGTTTGCATAGGTTCCTGTCTGTCATTTAATGGGTTCGACCCTATATTGGTTAAATGAATTTGTGCGCAAAGTCAAACATTTTCTCTAAATAACCTTACGCTTTTGATATTTTTAATATTGGAATAATTCATTTCATGGTCATCAAGACAAACAAATATTTCTTACTGAACCCAATCTTTTAGTTATTAAATCCATTTTTAACAAAATTAACAATATATTTTATCTTTTCGTAAAAATCAGTTATTTTTGTTCACCGCCAAGCTCATGGGGGATTATTTTTCGAACAAAACCACTCTGTGCGTTAACAAGAATTTGTCATTTGCATGACAGAATACAAGGTATAAAATAACCAATATAAATAATATTAACGTGCTACAATCAATTTTGATGTACGTCAATAAAAGGTAGTTTTTTTAGATGGTAAATGCATTGCAAGCTGTTATATTGCTGTTAATGGACTAACATAACACTGTTTAACCAGTTTTTTTGGGTATATACCCACCAAAGGAAAAGCAACTTTTACTTTCAGTGTAAAACATATCAATAAAATGTTATTACTGATTTGGGCTATAATTTCAGTGATGACAAATAATAACCAGTAAATATCCTGAGATAAGAGTAGTTTGAATCATTCTGATTTATTTTTAAGCGATTCTAGGTAGCAACCATGCAAACCCCGCACATTTTGATTGTTGAAGACGAAATTGTCACTCGCAATACCCTAAAAAGCATTTTCGAAGCTGAAGGGTACATAGTTTATGAAGCCACCGATGGTTCAGAAATGCACCATATTCTGTCAAACAACGACATTAACCTGGTGATTATGGATATTAATCTTCCAGGCAAAAATGGCTTGTTACTTGCCCGCGAACTGCGTGAGCAAGCAAATGTTGCCTTGATGTTCCTGACCGGCCGTGATAACGAAGTAGACAAAATCCTTGGCTTGGAAATTGGCGCAGATGATTACATCACCAAACCATTTAATCCGCGTGAATTGACTATTCGCGCCCGCAACCTGCTTTCTCGTACCATGAATCTGAGTAATGTCAGCGAGGAACGCCGCCAAGTTGAGAGTTATAAATTCAACGGTTGGGAATTAGATATCAATAGCCGTTCTCTGATAAGCCCAGCTGGTGAGCCGTATAAATTGCCACGCAGCGAGTTCCGCGCCATGCTTCATTTCTGTGAAAATCCAGGCAAAATCCAAACACGCGCAGATTTACTGAAAAAAATGACAGGTCGTGAATTGAAACCTCACGACCGTACTGTTGATGTAACGATTCGTCGTATCCGTAAACATTTTGAATCGACGCCAGATACGATGGAAATTATCGCCACCATTCACGGTGAAGGCTATCGTTTCTGTGGTGATTTGGAAGCATAACTTGAACATATCCCTATGGATTTCAAGATGCATCGCGACGGCAAAGGAGCGAATCCCCGGGAGCATAGCGAACTATGTGACCGGGGTGAGTGAGTGCAGCCAACAAAGAGGCAACTTGAAAGATAACGGGTATATCAGTAAGTCTCTAACAATGACAGGATGGGATATCCCTGTAAGAACCCATCCTGCTCCTCAATTTTCCACCGTCTTCCACGGCATAATGGGTACAGCACTGAGCGCATTCTTCGGTGAACCATCGATCATCTTATCGGAATATGTCAAATAGACTAATGCATTACGGTTTGCATCATAGAAGCGAACGACTTGAAGTTTTTTAAACACCAGTGAGGTTCGTTTCTGGAAAACCACCTGACCTTTTTTGCTGCTCTTTTTAATCTTGTCTGTGAGTTCAATCTCTCCAACCTGCTGACAAGAAATAGCTGCATCAGAAGTATCTTCCGCAAGTCCTAAACCCCCTTTTATTCCACCTGTTTTTGCCCTGCTCAGGTAGCAAGTCACATTTTTAACATCAGGATCATCAAACGCTTCCACGACAATTTTGTGATCAGGCCCGATAAATTTAAAAACAGTGTCTACCGAGCCAATCTCTTCAGACAGAGCCACCACAGGTATGCACAACAATGCCGTTGTTACGAGTATCTTTATGATTTTTAACATATATAGTCTCATTCCTTAATTAATTCAGCGTAAAATTTCACCGCTGAGATACCAAATAGGACGGTAATACCATCAATAGAAATAATTAATCATTAATATAATTTCATAAAGTAATGAGTGAAATAATAATACGAATAAGTATCCTATTGTAAATATAAGACTTGTTTTACACTTAGTGCTCATATCCAGTAGAGTTATTGTTGAATGCCACGCTTGTCAATAAATTATGAACACGAACAGCACGCAGAAATCAGAACAGACATACGATGTACAAGGAATGATTCGTTTTACCACTCTGTGGGACTGTTCAAGTGGCAAACAAAATAGCCTAGTAGTATAGGTTCTTATATACCCTATGGATTTCAAGATGCATCGCGACGGCAAGGGAGCGAATCCCCGGGAGCATAGCGAACTATGTGACTGGGGTGAGTGAGTGCAGCCAACAAAGAGGCAACTTGAAAGATAACGGGTATATTGTTCTTTTGGTCTTAATGACTAAGGAGATGTATGGATCAAACCGGCATCATTCGTGATTTATTACGTTGGCTAGATAACCATTTAGATCAACCATTATCACTCAATAATGTTGCAGCTAAAGCAGGTTATTCTAAATGGCACCTGCAACGTATGTTTAAAGACATTACCGGCCAGGCTATTGGCTCCTATATCCGTGCCAGAAGGTTATCACGGGCAGCCGTTGCTTTACGTTTAACCAGCCGCCCTATTCTGGATATTGCTTTACAGTACCAGTTTGACTCCCAACAAACTTTCACTCGCGCATTTAAAAAACAATTCAATAAAACACCAGCACTTTATCGACTCAGTGAGGAGTGGTGTGCCACGGGTATTTGCCCGCCCATATTGCTGGATAAAAGGTATATTCCCGAAGCAACCTATCTCACACTAGAGGAACAACCACTGGTGGGTATAGAACAGACCTGTTCCTATACGCTGGAACAATGGTCCAGTTTTTGTACTGAAATGCGCCACAATTTCTGGACATATTATCTGCAAAATGCAGAGGTGTTACCTCCTGTACTTTATGGCCTTCACCATGCAACTCCCAATCCAGAAAAAGAAGATGAACAAACCGTATTGTACACAACAGCGGTAGAACCCCAATATGCCCAGTTTGATGTGGCAGGCAGCCAGCCTGTTACATTACCGGCTGGAGAATACGTCTCATTTAGTTACTACGGTACCAAAGATGGCTTACAGGATTTCCTGTTTACCGTCTATGGTATTTGCCTGCCAATGCTAAACCTGACACGTAGGAAAGGATACGACATCGAACGATATTATCTTACCAATACCAATGATAGAGACAAGGAAGCGGCGAATCATATCATCGAATTTCAGTATCTCATTCCTATCCAGCATTAGCGTTGTAATTCATCCAGTGCGGGCGTATCCAGATGTGTGATATCGCCTGCCGTTTCTACAATCCAGCCCGACGCTAGCCACGGACTGTGCTGATAATCCACTCTGGACAGAGAGCAATTTCGCAAGCGAAGACGACGTTCAGCATGTGCGGGCAATCCCAGTATTGTGCCAACCAAACATCCCAAAGCGATGCCATGACTGACTAACAACGGTCGGCTACCAACAGGCAGATTACGACAGCCCTCCAGAGCAGCCCTCATACGCACAGCCAGTTCATCCATAGATTCGCCTTTGGGGATACGTCCACCAGGTGTGCCATCAAGGACTTTCTTACGCCAGTTCTCTTCTTCCGATGTTAATGAATCAATATTTCTGCGTTCAAGAACCCCCATGTGCAATTCACGCAAACGTGGCTCCAGAATAATTTCACAACCACAAACCTCAGCAATGATTTCCGCCGTTCGACGTGTACGTCCAAGGTCACTGGTAATAATATGGGTAATACTTTCAGATTTTACTCTTTGCGCCACTAATCTGGCTTGATGTTCGCCTGTTTCAGTCAAAGGGCTGTCAGATTGTCCCTGAATACGACGTGCTGCGTTCCATTCAGACTCCCCATGCCGAACAAGATATACCTGTAACATTTTCATTTTCCGTTATACTGCGTAAATACTCGTTCAAAGGATAACTCATCTATTATGTATCACGTTATTGCTGCAACCACCAACCCTGCAAAAATTAAAGCCATTAGTCTCGCCTTTGATGATGTTTTTGGGCCAGGTACTTATCGGATCGAAGATATCAATGTAGACAGTAGCGTCCCACAACAACCTATTGGTAACACAGAAACCCGTACTGGCGCCCGTCAGCGTGTCATGGCGGCCAGACAAGTTCGCCCTGAAGCAGACTTTTGGGTAGGTGTGGAAGCGGGTATTGAAGACGATATGACATTTGCCTGGATGGTTGTGGAATATCAGCAAATTCGCGGAGAATCTCGTTCAGCCAGTCTGATGCTACCAGAGAAAATTCTTGATGGTATCCGCGAAGGTCGGGAATTAGGCCATGAAATGGCTTACCTTACAGGTATTGATAACATCAAGCAGAAAGATGGTGCAATTGGCTTTTTCACTGATGGCACCCTGACTCGTACCAGCGTGTACCACCAAGCTCTGATATTGGCTTTAGTGCCCGTACATCATGAAATGTATAAAGAGCTGAACGCCCGTTAAACAAACATTCCGCCTAGGCCGCAATTGGCGGCCTGCTATTTCAGTAATTGCTGTTCCAACCAAGCCTTAACATCGTTTGAGGCAAATTTCAGGCTATTAGAGCCGCGCGTAATCGTCGCAATACCCACTCCAAGTTCATTTTTCAGCTCACGCTGGCTCATTTTTCCACTCATCAACTCCTTGATAATGCGTACCCTGGTAGCCAGTGCTGTCCGTTCATCTGGTGTCAATAATAACTGCAAAATCGGATGCTGTAGATCTTCAGCAAAAGCCTGTTGGAGTAATGTCACGAAACATTGCCAATCTTCATGATCTTGCGGCGAAAGTGCTGGATCTGTCAGATGATTTGTCGTCATAATTAATCAGTCATCATACTATCTAACTAGTACAGCAGCATAACATAGTTTGCCATAAATCAATAACGCCTTTGCCATTCCGCGTTAGTCAGCACATTTGATGCTTTGCCCATGAAATGACTATAGAAAACATCATAAACCAAAACACTTTTGACATAATTGCGGGTCTCAGAAAATGGAATGCTTTCAATAAAGGCTATCGCATCGAGTCGCCCACCACTGTCAGATAACCAGCGATCTACCCGAGTTGGTCCGGCATTATAGCCAGCGCTGGCAAGTATCCGATTATTTCCAAAACGCTGATAAACCGATTCGAGATAAGCAGTACCGATTTCGATATTCGTCAGCGGGTTTATAAGTTGGCTACTGTTCATATATCCTTGGATTCCATTTTTCTTAACCGTATCCTCTGCCGTTTCTGGCATTACCTGCATCAACCCAATTGCCCCAACTGGCGAATTAGCTTGCGGATTCCAGGCACTTTCCTGGCGGGCTATCGCCATTGCATAACTTTGAGAAATTCCTTTATTTACAGTGAAGTGACTAAATTCCCGCAGCCATGCTAATGGAAAACGCTCTTCAAGGTAGTCCCACATTTTTCCGGTTATTGTCGCCTGTACACTAAGCGCTGCCCATTTTTGATTGAAAGCATAACGCGCCAGTTGCTGTTGTTTTAATTTAGCCTGGCTGGCGACCAGATAGCTCCACTCTATGCGAGCAAGATTATCCATTTGCCAATATATCAATTCCCTGACTCTCTGCACTTCAGGTATTGAAGCAATGGCAGCATCTGGCTTTTTTGCGATACTTATCGTCAGCGGATAGTTGACATTCAGTTTTTGCGCAGCAGCCATTGGATAAAAACCACGGCCTTCTATCAGCTTACGTAGTATCGCTTCACCTTCACTTTTATTACCCTGTGCCAATAGAATGTTGGCTCGCCAATAACGCCATTCCCCTTTGCCCTGGTCCTCTAACGGCAGCAATTTTATCCATTGAGCCAAACCACGCTTATCTGCATGACCCAATGCCAACCGAACACGACGCTCAAGCAATGCAACAGATTGACTACCGCGGATCGCATCATCACGCCACTTTTCCTGTTCATCGCTCACATCCCCCATTAACTGCCAGGCAACAATATCTTTCAACCGCTGACGTTCACTTGCATTCATCTTTTGCACTCTGACAATTGATGGAATGATCGCTCTTGCCTGCTCCGGATCTTGACGAGCGAAACGCGAGAAAGCCGCTAAAGTAGCTACACGGGTAAAATCAGTCGGCCCGGTATGATTAGCAAAATCCGCCACGGTAGCCGGATCATTCTGCAACTTAATCAGGTCTTCACTGATACTTTTGTATCCCAGTGGCAATTGTTTAGCGAGGTAACTGACCAGTGACGTATTCCCCGCTTTTAACGCGAGACTAATACGCTGTAATATCAGTTTCACTGATAAATGACCAGTTTGCTGCCAAACATCAAATAACTTATCGCAACTGGCTGGTAAAGAACGCCCATTCAACCAAATTTCTTTTGCTCCCTGCCAGGCAACCTGTTCCTCACCTGTAGACCATTTAGCAAAATAGTAATGACAGCGAGCTGTAATAGATTTCGGTGCTGTAGGAGTGAACGCCAGTATCCCACGCCACTCTTCGCGGCGTGCAAGCTCATTGATAAAACGGGATGGTAAAGAACGTGCAGGGGGCAGATTAGGGTAACGATCAATAAAATCACGGATCTGCGTTGGTGTGACAAGTGCCAAATCCTGAGTCAGCTCCCGGTATTCTAGATAAGGATAAAGAGGATAGTCTTTCAATGTCGGCATCAGCCTCGCGATTTCATCCCTATCACTGACATTCCACGCTTGCTTAATCTGCTGATATCTCTGCCGCTGATTTTCCAGAGAATCAGCATTTGCTGCTACAGAGATAAAAATCAACCCTATAGCCATCGCAAGGTATTGCCACTTAGCCATTATCACGTTCCTCTGGGAGATAAAATCAAACAGGTTAATATTACGAATGCATAAACACCATAATAATATAATTACCACCTCTTACCACATTAATTTTCCATATGATGAGATATATAAACACATATTCATAATAGGTTAGTTTTTTATATAATAAATTGATTCGCTTTAACAAACTCAACCTAGGATCATTTTATTCGAGCAATTGGGTTATAGAGTTTATTGACTTAAATCGGGTAAACTGTGATAAATCGTGCTCAGACGAGCATAAATAACCTAACTTGATATAATCAAATACCAACACGCCCTGTTCATGCGACTTGCTTCGCAAAACAGGCACTATAACAATCAGAGATAGCGAGGCTTATAGCAACGTGGCTCAATATGTCTACACCATGCATCGGGTCGGTAAAATTGTTCCCCCGAAACGTCATATCCTGAAAAATATCTCCTTAAGTTTCTTTCCGGGAGCAAAAATTGGTGTTCTTGGCCTTAATGGCGCCGGTAAATCGACCTTACTGCGTATTATGGCTGGCATCGATAAAGACATCGAAGGAGAAGCTCGCCCACAATCAGGAATTAAAATTGGCTATCTACCGCAGGAACCTAAATTAAACCTTGAGTACACTGTCCGCGAAGCAGTGGAAGAAGCGGTTAGCGAGGTAAAACATGCGCTGACCCGTTTGGATGAAGTCTATGCAGCCTATGCTGATCCTGACGCCGATTTTGACAAACTGGCTAAAGAACAAGGTGAGCTGGAAGCAATTATTCAGTCCCACGATGGCCATAACCTTGATAACCAGCTTGAACGCGCCGCTGATGCCCTGCGTCTACCGCCGTGGGATGCAAAAATCGAGCATCTATCTGGAGGGGAACGCCGCCGTGTGGCAATTTGCCGCTTACTGCTGGAAAAACCCGACATGCTGCTACTGGACGAACCCACTAACCACCTTGACGCCGAATCTGTCGCATGGCTGGAACGCTTCCTGCACGATTACGAAGGTACCGTTGTTGCAATTACCCACGACCGTTACTTCCTTGATAACGTTGCCGGCTGGATTCTGGAACTTGATCGTGGTGAAGGCATTCCGTGGGAAGGTAACTACTCTTCATGGCTGGAACAGAAAGATGCTCGTCTGGCTCAAGAAGCCGCAACAGAAGCCGCACGCCGTAAATCCATTGAGAAAGAGCTGGAATGGGTTCGCCAAAATCCGAAAGGCCGTCAGGCAAAAGGTAAAGCACGTCTGGCCCGTTTTGAAGAATTAAATAGCGTTGAATACCAGAAACGTAACGAAACCAGCGAACTGTTCATTCCACCTGGGCCACGCCTGGGCGACAAAGTTCTGGAAGTGGAAAATCTAACCAAATCCTATGGCGACCGGGTTCTGATTGATAATCTGAACTTCTCTCTGCCCAAAGGGGCGATTGTTGGGATTATCGGGCCTAATGGTGCGGGTAAATCTACCCTGTTCCGTATGATCTCCAACCAGGAACAACCCGATTCCGGTACCATCACGTTAGGTGAAACCGTCAAACTCGCTTCTGTCGATCAGTTCCGTGACAACATGGATGATAAGAAAACCGTTTGGGAAGAGATCTCCGGCGGCCAGGATATCATGCGTATCGGTAACTTTGAGCTACCAAGTCGCGCCTATGTTGGCCGTTTTAACTTTAAAGGTGTTGATCAAGGCAAACGTGTCGGTGAATTGTCTGGTGGTGAAAGAGGACGGCTACATTTGGCTAAACTGCTGCAAGTCGGCGGTAACATGCTGTTGCTTGATGAACCAACCAACGATCTGGACATTGAAACTTTGCGCGCACTGGAAAACGCCTTGCTGGAGTTCCCAGGTTGTGCAATGGTTATTTCCCATGATCGTTGGTTCCTTGATCGTATCGCAACCCACATCATTGATTATCAAGATGAAGGTAAAGTCACTTTCTTTGAAGGTAACTTTAGTGAATACGAAGACTATAAGAAGCGGACTCTCGGAGCAGAAGCACTGGAACCGCATCGCATTAAATATAAGAGAATCAGCAAATAATCATATTGAAAATGGCCTGGTAACAGGCCGTTTTCCACTCAATTATTTAGATATAAACTCATAGTCTTATTCATTATGCTATGTGTAAGATAAGTATCATGGATAATCTTTCCTTCTTTCAAAGTAATAATACGATCTGCATGTTTAATAAGCCTATTATCCTGTGAAGCCACAACAACTGTACCTCTTTGGTTATAAGCAATAAAACTTAAGATATCAATAGCTGTTTGGCAGTCATAATTATTAAGATGACGGGTTGGCTCGTCAGCAAACAAATACCGAGGGCTTTTCACAATGGCACCAGCTATTGCCACCCGTTGTTTTTCATTATCACGTAATTCCTTGGGATATATATCTTTCTTGTGTTTCAGGCCAACAATATTGAGTGCCTTAGTTGCCCTGACTATTGCTTCCTGATGAGAGGTCGTGATTCCACAAGAGAGAGATAATAGCAAATTATCCAAGACCGTAAGTTCATTAGATAAATTAATTCTTTGAAAGATAAAACCACAATTTATCAAATGGAATCTATCTAACTCGAAGTTATTCATCCTCCCCAATTCATTATCAGCAATTAATATTTTTCCTCCGTCGAGAGGCAATAACCCAGAAATCATTGCCAGCAAAGTACTTTTTCCTGAACAAAGATCCCCATTAATCAAAGTAAATTCACCTGGGAAAATAGAAAGAGTGATGTCTGAAATCATTTTCTGGTTAGCTTTACTTTTCGAAAAACCATATGAAATATCAATGGCTTCAATCGTAGCAATTTGATTCAAATTCATTATCTCAGCATAATTAATAGTGTAAGAAATCTGGCATTATCAGTAACTCTTACAGCCAGAGCAATCCGTAAAAATACAGATATTCATCATTATAAGATTACACAAACGAGGGAAAATCATATAAGAAATATCTCAATTGAAAGTATATCAATATTTCTACCAGTGACTATTTCAAATGACTATCTGTATGCTAAAATCAAAATTTTACTAAACAAGATCAACCCATTCCTATCAACCATTCATTAGCAACAGGCCATTATCTTGTTTGTACAAATAAAAAAATAACATCAGACAAATAATTTTTTATAGATAAAAACACCTTAATATCATAACAACATGTTAAAATTAATATTTAATTACCATAATAACAATGATACTTCTAACATTAAATTATTAATAGAAAAATCAACCTTATCCTTATTCTCCAACCAATCAAAAACACAAAAAATTTTATTTAAAAATCAACAGGGAAGTATTTAATTATTAATCTTGTTTTTATTCAAGAAATAAATAATCAATAGAAGTATCAAAAATATTAATAGCTGTTATATATTTTATTACTTACAGGAAATAAAAATATCCAGCCACAATGCATATTGTGATTAGATATATATTTACTAATTTATCATATAAAATATTATATATACCCTATGGATTTCAAGATGCATCGCGACGGCAAGGGAGCGAATCCCCGGGAGCATAGATAACTATGTGACCGGGGTGAGTGAGCGCAGCCAACAAAGAGGCAACTTGAAAGATGACGGGTATAGATTTAATTATAAACGATTCAACTAACGTATCATTTAGGATTAGCCGCTAAAAGTTGCTGAATGAGTTCAATACAACGTAGGAAACGCTGATCATAATCGGGTGAATCCACATTGACATATTCAATATTATTACTTTTCAGCATATCCTCCAGCAGTTGCTGGAACTCTTTACGATCCTGCTCGCTGCCAAGGCTACGCAAACCGTCAGCAACCCAAGGGGTATTGTTTTCCAGTAGAATGACCAAATCAAATCGATATTCATCAATTAATGCCTGAACAAACGGGTGTTCACGTCCTTCATATCGCTTACAAAATGCTTGGGTAGTGACAAAATCGGTATCTATAAATGTAACCTTATTCGCATATTTTACAGCAAAATCAATATATTGGGCTTGTCCCAATGCAATCTTGTCATAGTCCGAATATTGTAGCGCCATCTCATCTCCCCCCAGATGAGAAAAAACATAATCACGACCATATTCCCAAGCACTTGTCGTATTAAAAATATTTGCCAATTTATTAACTAACGTAGATTTACCACTGGACTCTCCACCAAGAATCGCTACGGTACGAACAAAGAAAGGTTTCACTTCCGTAGGAATATATTCCCAATGACGGAATGGGTCTTGGCGAATATGCCGACCACTGATTTTCATAAACGAACGTTGTGGATCGATAAGAATTGTCTCAATTCCTAAATGTTCTTTATATCGGGGAGAATCCTGAGTTTCGCTGGAATATATATAAGTTGGATTAATGCCTTTTTTTGACATAAAGGCTTTCATGCCGTCACTCCACACATCCCAACCATGTGGATAGGACTCAATTCCCTGTTCATCAAAAGAATGAATATGAATATTTTTCTGATACTTAAACGTTTGGAGCAACCAGCGCAGACGATCACTCACCGTAGGTTGCTGAGACATGGAACTGCTCATAAACAGCTCCCGATCTCTCGGCTCATCATGGCAAAGGATAATATGCAACTCATCCACCTGACTACAGGCCCGTTGAATCAGATAGATATGCCCAGTATGCAATGGATAGAATTTGCCGAATACCACTCCAACAGTTTTATTTTGCACAGGATATTGCAACCTCAGATAGTGATGGAGAGCAGCCAATTTTTGGGCACTGGGACTTTTAATTTTGTCATTAATTAACTGGCTGAGATAACCTTTGGTCATACCACTTGCATCAGCAACCTGCTGCAACGTATAACCTGTCTGTTTAATCGCTTCTTTAAGGTAGTCAAATTGCCCCATATCTCCTCCCTGTTTAACCAAAATCTTCCATAACAGATAACGCATCCGCCAACTTTTTCACACCAAAAACTTCCATCGCTGGCAGCGCTTTTTTCGGCATATTGGCATAAGGCACTATCGCCCGTTTAAAACCATGTTTAGCGGCTTCGGATATGCGCTCCTGTCCACTGGGCACAGGACGGATTTCCCCTGCTAGCCCCACCTCTCCAAATACAACCAAATCACGGGGTAACGGCCGATCCCGAAAACTGGAGACTAAAGAGAGCAGTAAAGCGAGATCCGCGCTAGTTTCCGCAACTTTAACGCCACCCACAACATTCACAAACACATCCTGATCGGACATTTGCAAACCACCATGGCGATGAAGGACAGCCAACAGAATAGCCAACCGGTTTTGCTCCAAACCCACAGCCACCCGCCGTGGATTGGTCATCATAGAATGATCCACCAGCGCTTGAATCTCTACCAACAGAGGACGAGTCCCTTCCCACACCACCATGACAGAACTGCCAGCGGTAACTTCATCACCACGGCTCAGGAAAATCGCTGATGGGTTACTAACCTCACGCAATCCTTGTTCTGTCATGGCGAATACGCCAAGCTCATTAACGGCCCCAAACCGATTTTTATGACTGCGTAAAGTGCGAAAGCGGGAATCTGCTTCACCATCAAGCATCACTGAACAGTCAATACAGTGTTCCAACACCTTCGGACCCGCCAACGAGCCATCTTTGGTCACATGACCAACCATAACAATGGCAACACCACGAGTCTTAGCAAACCGAGTAAGATAAGCGGCAGTCTCTCTGACCTGAGCGACACTCCCCGGCGAAGATTGAATATCCGCCATATGCATCACTTGAATGGAGTCAATCACCATCAACTTTGGCTGCTCCTGCTCCGCAATCAGACAAATTTGTTCAATACTGGTTTCTGACAACATATTCAGATTATCAGCCGGCAATCCCAACCGGTGCGCACGCATTGCCACCTGTTGTAACGACTCTTCCCCAGTGACATATAAAGTTTTCATCTGTGCAGACAACTGACACATCGTCTGCAACAATAAGGTACTTTTCCCTGCTCCCGGATTACCGCCAATCAGAATCGCGCTACCGGGAACAACACCACCGCCAAGCACCCGATCGAACTCTTTAAATCCCGTAGAAAAACGAGGAAGTTCTTCCAGACTGATCTCTGATAATTTCTGAACCCTGCTGACACCAGCATCTCCCGCATAACCACTGAACCGCTCATTACGGGAGGAAGGTGCTGCGGCTAAGCGCACCTCCGTAATGGTATTCCAAGCATGACACGCACTACATTGCCCCTGCCAGCGCGGATAATCCGCCCCACACTCATTACAGACAAATGCCCGCTTTGCTGCTTTTGCCACTCTGCACTCCTAAAGATTCTATACCCGTCATCTTTCAAGTTGCCTCTTTGTTGGCTGCACTCACTCACCCCGGTCACATAGTTCTCTATGCTCCCGGGGATTCGCTCCCTTGCCGTCGCGATGCATCTTGAAATCCATAGGGTATATTAACGCTCTTCGTGTTTAAGACCGCCACTTAACACACACAATACTCCCATGAGATCAGCATGACGGATGGTCACTTTCGACTGTGCATAAACTTTCGGCTTAGCATGGTAAGCAATACCTAACCCTGCTTTGCGGATCATCTTCAAGTCATTAGCGCCGTCACCAATCGCGACAGTTTGCTCCAATGAGATATCCAGTTTTTTTGCCAGTTTCACCAATGTGGCAGCTTTATATTTAGCATCAACAACTGGTCCTATAACCTTACCTGTCAACTTACTATTTTTTATTTCTAACTGATTGGCTACCGCAGCCACCAAACGTAAATTCTGGCGCAAATGGTCAGCAAAATAGGTAAAACCACCCGATGCGATTGCCACATGCCAATCAAAAGATTGTAACTTACGCACCAGACTGGTCAGCCCCGGCATAAGTGGTAAATTTTCTACAACCTGTCGCAGAATATCAGCATCAGCCCCTGCCAACTGGGCAACTCGCTCCCGCAGACTATCAGAAAAATCCAGCTCTCCTTGCATTGCCCGCTCGGTAATCTCGGCTACTTTGTCACCTACGCCAGCCAAACGGGCAATTTCATCAATACATTCAATTTGAATTGCTGTTGAATCCATATCCATCACTAGCAAACCTGGTGACCGCAACCGTGGGATCTGCCCCAAAGGAACCACATCTAACCGACACTCATCAGCTAGCCGTTTAATACGAGCCGTCAAATTTCCGGCAATACGTACTACCTGATAATCATCAATACGCCATGAAGAAACGATGACAATAGCAGCACCAAGCCGATGTTGAAAATTACTAATACGTTGTTTATCCAGGCCACGGCCATATATCAACCAACCACTGTCACCCGCTCGGTAATCCAACGGCATAACTTCTTCACCACTTAACGAAAGCGGTAATCCCGGCCACTTATGGACCTCTTCCGGCAAATAGTGATAAGCCAGGTTATTAGACATTAATCCCTACTCCTGTAATCCCACATGATTTGACAGCAAAAAATTGTGCTTCAAACTATCCTCTCTGTACTGCATCTGGCAACATTGCGTTGACCAAAGCTTGGAAGAGATAACTATGATCAAAGCTAAATTAAAATTCCGACTGCATAAAACAGCTATCATCTTGATTTGCATTGCTTTATTAGTATTTCTAATGCAGGGTGTTTCTTATTTTAGCCGTTCTCACCAACAAGCCCAGATGGATCAATTTGAGGAATTGGCAAAAACCTTGGCAAAACAAGTCGCATTCAGCTTATCTGATTATATGGAGAGTGGCAGCAAAGATCTTAATAATGAGCGGATACTGGCTAATTTGCATCATCTAACGACAAACAGCCGCATACTTGATGCCAGTGTTTATCTTAACAATGGAACACAGGTTGCCCATAGTGGAGAGAACGTCTCGGTGCGGGATCGTCTATCTTTGGATGGTAAAAAAGCGGGCAGCTACTTTAACTACCAGATAGTCGTCCCCATCCCAGGAAAAGATGAGCCCAAAGGTTTTCTGCGCCTGACATTAGATACCCACAAATTGGCAACCGAGTCCAAGCAGGTGGATAACACGACTAATTTACTCCGGATCATGATCTTACTCGCTTTAGCAATTGGTTTTATTCTGGCACATAACCTATTGCAATTAACGCCAAGTCGATGGCAACAATCGCCTTATTTACTGACAGCCAACAGTAAATCAAGTGCAAATGAAGAAGAAGAGAAATAAGATGAAAATTTCTTACTAAATCATTTTGATATTTAAACTAATAGAGGCGGTTATTTCTACCATCCCATTATCTCAGTCACTTCGTAGATGGAATTAGGGCATGGCTCGGAACATTTAATTGTTGCTAGAGCCTCCTTTGCCAAGAAATTTCATAGCCGAATAAACACGCTGTAACTAATAAAAAATCATCAATCTTAACTGAAAGAAACAAGCTCTCCCATTATTTAATAACCAAAGTAATAGTTTATTATGTTACTTTAACTTCAATTACATAATAATATTATCAGTGACATATATCACATATTTACCAATATATAGAATTAAATTAGAGCATCTGGCAACGCCCACATAACCAATTAATTAATAAAGTATTTTTTATTATCGCTCATTTTATAACAAATCATATCCAATTGTTTTTATTGATAATTTATAACAATCCATATTTATGAATTATAGCATTAAGTAATATCTACATATTGATTGTTAAGTCAAATTCATGACTAATAGCGCCCCAAAAATTATATGAAGCGTGCGGGATGCCAAAGAATAATGAAAAAAAAGATTATTATTTTTACTAGTTTTCTTATTGTTACTACCGATGTTAAAGCCGCCGAAATTTCAGATCAGCAACTCATTCATCAACAAGAACGACAGAAAGCACTGGAAGCTCAATTAACACCACCACCGGCGGATATTCGTCTGTCTGTTCCTGAAACAGCAGTACCTTCTAAATTTCCTGACGATACGCCCTGCTTTCCCATTACGCATGTTGTTCTTGAAGGCACGGAACATTTTCCTCACTGGTTACCTTTAAAACGTTTAGCCCAACAGGGAGAAAACCAATGTCTGGGCACCCAGGGGATTAATATATTAATGACTCGGATACAAAACCGGTTAATTAATCATGGCTATGTCACTAGCAGAGTATTAGCTCCCAGTCAGGATCTTAATTCCAAGACATTAAAACTCATGATCATACCGGGCAAAATTGGGCATATTCGCTATACCGCTGAAAGTGGCAATTATATTCAACGGATAACCACATTTCCTCCCCGCGAAGGAGAGCTGCTTGACTTACGGGATATTGAGCAGGGATTAGAAAATTTACAACGTTTTCCTACCGTTCAAGCCAGTATGGAAATTGTACCAAATGAACAGTTAGGAGAAAGCGACATTGTGCTGAACTGGCGTCAGTCAAGACATTGGCGACTGGCTAGCTACCTGGACGATTCAGGTTCTAAAAGTACCGGGCGTTACCAAGGCGGATTAACTTTATATCTGGATAATCCTCTTGCGTTGAGTGATCTATTTTATATCTCCGGTGGACGCGATATTCGCTCCCCTTCCGGTCGCAGCAGCAAAAACTACACCCTCCACTACTCCCTACCGGTGGGATACTGGATGGCGGGCATCACTGCCAGTAATTACGATTACAACCAAAAAGTAGCCAGTCCAAATAAAGACAACAAATACAGCGGCGAAAGCAAAAACCTGAATATCCAACTCAGCCGACTCTTACATCGTAACGCCAATCAGAGAACCTCGATTAACGGTGAAATTTATCGCCGCACATCCAAGAGTTTTATTAATGACCAGAAAATCGACGTACAGAGCCGGGAAACGGCTGGCTGGAAATTAGGATTATCTCATCGTCACTACATTGGTAGAGCGACCCTGGATGCCGGAGTAACTTACCAACAGGGAACCCGCTGGTTTGGCGCTCAGCCCGCACCAGAAGAGGCCCGTGGTGAAGCCACTGCCTTACTTAAAACAACCCAGTTTTCTGCAGCACTTTCGGCACCATTTACCCTATTTTCTCAGCCATTCATCTACAAAACCCAGTACCTGCGCCAAATAAGCGCCAGAACGTTGACAACACAGGATCAATTTTCAATTGGCAACCGCTGGACAGTACGCGGGTTTGATGGTGAACGCACATTAAATGGAGATCATGGTTGGTACAGCCGTAACGAACTGGAATGGCAAACGCCACTGAATGGTCACTCCCTGTATATGGGCATGGATTATGGCGAAATTGGTGGGCCGGGAAATGAGCGGCGCCTGGGAAAACACCTGGCGGGTGGCGTTTTGGGCTGTCGCGGCAGTCTTAAAGGCGTGAGCTATGACCTGTTTGCCGGTATCCCGCTATCCAAACCGGATGGCTTTCAAACCTCATCAGTCACAACTGGATTCAGTTTGTACTGGCAGTACTAACTCAAAATAACAACGCAGCCAAAATTATCGCAGATAAAAAGTGTTAGTGGAGAAAAACAATGAACAAGCATCTGTATCGTATTATCTTTAACAAAGCCCGGAACATGTTGATGGTCGTGGCCGATATTGCAACTTCCGGGCAAGGTAGTACGGTACGCCACCGCAGTCGTCGGCAATTACCACAATGCCTTTGCCGGTTAACAGCGTTACGACTGAGTTTGTTATTGGCAACCGGCTGCATCTCCCTAACAGCGCAGGCCAATATTGTGGCCGACGGACAAGCACCGGGTAATCAGCAACCGACTATCCTGAACAGTGCAAACGGTACGCCACAAATCGATATTCAGACCCCTAACGCCGCGGGTATCTCGCGTAATACCTACAGCCAATTTGATATCGATAAACGAGGCGTCATCCTTAACAACAGTCACAACGCTGTCCAAACTCAACTAGGCGGTATGGTGGCAGGAAATCCGTGGCTTGCCAAAGCGGAAGCCAAAATCATTCTCAATGAAGTGAACAGCATTAACGCCAGTAAACTTAATGGCTGGATAGAAGTCGCCGGACAAAAAGCCGACGTGATTATTGCCAACCCGGCGGGCATCACCTGCAACGGTTGTGGATTCATTAACGCCCATCGCGCAACACTCACCACAGGACAGGCCATGATGGAACAAGGCCGACTGAAAGGCTTTGATATTGAGCGGGGAGAAGTGCGCATTGAAGAGCTGGGAATAGACAGTTCACAACAAAATTATACCGAAATTATTGCCCGCTCGGTGGTAATCAACGGCAAACTGCACGCGAAAGATCTAAAAATCACAACCGGACGTAATATCGTTGATGCTGCTCACCAGAACATTAAGAAAAAATCTGCTGACGGCAGCAAGAATCCATCATTTACGCTGGACGTAGCCGCACTCGGTGGCATGTACGCCAATAAAATCGTGCTGGTGGGTACCGAATTTGGTGTAGGGGTACGTAACGTCGGCCACATCGGAGCAATCGCCGGTGAAGTCCGCCTCACGGTTGATGGACGGATTGAGAATAGTGGCACAATTGCTGCACGAAGTCATACCACAATCAAAGCGGAGTCGATACAGAGTGCCAAAGGCAGTATTCTGGCCGCCGGAATTGATGATAAAGGGAAAGCCACGCTGCCCGGATCGCTGACACTGACCGCCAAACAGCAAATTCAGGCCAATGGACAAAACCTGGCGACCAATACTCTGGAAGTACAGAGTAAAAAAATTGATCTCAGCGGCAGCCAAACTTCTGCCAACAACATTCAACTCGCTGCCAATCAGCAAGAGATTAGCACCGCCAACGCTACAGTCACCGCTGACCGCTTTACAGCTAAAACACCCGGCCAATTCAACAATGACGGCGGCACACTGGTAGCACGAGAAATCAACTTAACGACTCCAGACTTATCCAACAAGCAGGGGAAAATTAATCAAACCGGCAAAGGAGAGCTGGTACTGAACACCCAAACACTGAGTAACCACAACGGGACCATTCTCAATGAGGGGAAACGGCTGGCTATCACCACAAACAATCTGGACAACCGTCATGGAAAAATCGCCAATAATGGGGATGATCTGAACCTAACCGTCCACAAGGAGGCGAACAACACGGAAGGGGGGACAATTCAACTCGCCGGTAAAGGTAAACTGTCACTCAACACCCATCAGTGGATAGGTGACGGAGGCGAGCTGCTCTCCAACGGTGAACTGGATATACAAGCCCACAACCTACAACTGAATAAAGAAGCAGTCACTACTGCCGACAAAATTACAATAAAAGCAGACACATTGAGCCATCAGAGTGGAGTAATGCAGCAACAGGGCAAGGACAAAATGTCCCTGACTGCTAATACGCTGGATAACCAAAATGGCGAGATTAAAGGCAATGGCAACCTGAAAATCAATGCCACTACCTTGGATAACAGCAAAGGCAAAATCATAGCAGCCAAACAAGGCAATTTGGAATTGACTGTTGATGACGCTCTGAATAACCAAGATGGACACTTTGAAGCCGGTCAAGATATCCAACTGACAGCAACACAACTTGATAACAGCCGGGGCAAAATCGTTGCAACCGGTGGCAGCACAGAACTGATCATTGGGAAAAACATTGAAAACGTTGACGGACGAATCGAAGCCAAAACGACGCTCACCACAAAAAGTCAGGCGTTGAATAACCATCAAGGATCATTACTGGCTCAACAGATAGACAGCCAAACCAAAGGGCATAAATTCACCAACACCGCGGGACAAGTTATTGCCCAAGAAAAACTCACCCTAAACAGCGGTGAACTGGATAACACGTCTGGTTTGTTACAATCTGGCAATGACATGATAGTCAATACTCATGGACAGAAACTGACTAACACTAAAGACACTAAAAATGGTGACGAAAAAGAGATCAAAAAAGGCACCATATTAAGCACTGGCAATCTGGAACTCCGTACAGGGGATATCAACAACACCGCCGGCATCATCTCTGCTAAAGGAAAAACCACCCTTAACGCCGGTAACGTTGACAATACCGACGGCCAACTCTTATCACAACAGATGGCGGAACTGACCACACAGGCATTAAATAACACTCGTGGACAGATCCAATCAGAGTCAAGCCTGTTGCTGGATACCCAAAACCAAGCCCTGACCAATACCGACAGTGGCAAAACTGGCGGTATTATTGCCAAAGACTCATTACGTATTTCCAGCGGTAAACTGACTAATGACTCGGGCGTTATCCTTGGTCATGGCATTCACATCAACACCCATGAACAACGGCTAAGCAACCAAAAAGGCACCATAGAGAGCAAGAAAAATCTGCAACTTGACAGTGGAGAACTCGACAGTACCAGTGGACAAATAAAATCTGATGGCAACATGACATTAGACACCCACGGGAAAAAGCTCACCACCGCAAAAAGCAGCGACACTGGTGGCGTGACCAGTAAGGGAACACTCACTTTAAAGACAGGCGAGATAGACAACCACGATGGCACCATCACTGGAACAGGGACGACAACGATAACGGGTAGAGAACTCCACAACCAACGAGGAAAACTGGTCAGCAAAACCAGCTCACTAACATTAACGGTAAACAACACTGACAACAGCGGTGGACTACTGCAATCCGCGGGTGATTTGACACTGGATACGCAAGGTGGGCTGCTAACCAACACCAACAGCGGCAAAGACCGAGGCATAATCAGCACAGGCAACATGAAGCTGACGACCCAAGGGGTTAACAATGATGCGGGCCTAATCCATGCGGGTAAGAACCTGATCCTTGACGGACAGAAGGGAGCGATAACCAACCGCAACAGCCAGCCTAATCAGGGTATCCGTAGCTCAGGAGACTTAACGCTGACGGCAAATGCTATTGATAACCATCAAGGATCTGTAGAAGCGGATAAACAACTCACCGTGACATCCGGGACCGTTGACAATACCGGAGGTCTGCTGAAATCCGGCTCAACTCTGTCACTCAACACCCAAAGCCAGAAACTGATTAACGCACAGAGCGGAGAAAAACGCGGTATCCGCAGCGGCAGTGATCTGATCCTAGAAGCCGGTGAAATTGACAACACCGCTGGCGTGATAGACTCACAAGGTGAAACCACGCTGACCAGCCAAAACCTCAACAACACCAGCGGTAAAATCCTCTCGCGGAAAAAAGCCGATCTGACAACACAAGCAGTCAACAACCAAAGCGGACGGATACAATCCGCAACCAGTCTGAAATTAGATACACAACAGCATGAACTCACTAACACTGATAACAGTAAAAACGGTGGGATTATCGCGGAAGATGCCCTGGAACTGACTACCGGTAAACTGATCAATGACCGTGGATCTATCCGTGGTGATGAAACCCACATTAACACCCATCAGCAAGCGCTAAACAATGTGGCTGGCGCCATCGCCAGTAAGAAAAATCTAAAAATCGATAGCGGAGAACTCAACAGTACTGGTGGAAGAATAGAGTCTGCTGGTGATATGACACTGGACACGCACGGAGAAAAACTGACCACCGCCAAAAGTGGTAAAACCGGTGGCGTTATCAGTCAAGGAACATTGACGCTGACCACTGGCGAGATCGATAACCAAGAGGGTTTTATCAAAGGTAGAGGAACAACCACCGTTACCGGTGGTGAGCTGAAAAACCAAGGCGGGACCCTCGCCAGTGAAACCAGCACACTCACATTGACCGTGAAAAAAACCGATAACAGCGGCGGCCTGTTGAAATCCGCAGGTGATCTGACACTCGATACACAAGGTGAGCTACTGACTAACCTCAACAGCGGTAAGACCGGAGGCATAATTAGTGCAGGCAATGTCAAGCTGACCGCTCAAGGCATCAATAATGAAGCAGGCTGGATCCATGCGGATAAAAACCTGACTCTAGATGTGCAACAAGGCACAATAACCAACCGCAACAGCCAGCCTAAACAGGGGATCTCAAGCCAGGGAAAATTGGCAATAACTGCGGGTACCCTCGATAACCAACAGGGAAGAGTTATCGCCGATAAGCAGCTCAACGTGACATCAACAGGAGCCGTTGATAATACCAGCGGTAAAATGGTCAGCCAGAATCAACAACTCACCATGAATACCGGTGAACTGAATAACACAAGTGGTTTGCTGCAATCCAAGACAACCCTTTCTCTTAACACCCACGGCCAAAAGCTGACTAATACGCAAAGCGGGGATGACCTTGGCATACTCAGCGGCAGTGACCTGACCCTGGAAGCTGGTGAAATTGATAACATCGCTGGCAAGATAGATTCCCAAGGCGAAACCACGTTAACTAGCCAAAACCTCAACAACACCGACGGTAAAATCCTCTCGAAAGGAAAAGCCGATCTGACAACACAAGCGGTCAACAACCAACGTGGGCTGATACAATCCGCAGCCAGTCTGAAATTAGATACACAACAGCATGAACTAACTAGCACTGATAGCGATGAAAACAGTGGGATCATCGCGGAAGATGCCCTGGAACTGACTACCGGTAAACTGATCAATGACCGCGGCAATATTCGTGGTAACGAAATCCACATTAACACCCATCTGCAAGCGCTAAACAATGTGGCTGGCGCCATATTCAGTAAGAAAAATCTAAAACTCGATAGCGGAGAACTCAACAGTACTGGTGGGAGAATAGAGTCTACCGGCGATATGACACTGGACACGCACGGAGAAAAACTGACCACCGCCAAAAGCGGTAAAACCGGCGGCGTTATCAGTAAAGGGACAATGACCCTGACCACCGGTGAAATTGACAACCAAGGCGGTGTGATTATCGCTACAGGAACAACGACTGTTACCGGTGGCGAACTGAAAAACCAAGGCGGAACACTTGCCAGCGAAAAAGACGCACTGACATTAACGGTAAACAAAACTGACAACAGCGACGGCTTACTGCAATCCGCCGGTGACCTGATACTGAATACGCAAGGTGGTCTGTTGACCAACATCAATAGCGGCAAAACCAGTGGCATAATCAGTGAGGGCAATGTCAGCCTGACCGCTCAAGGTATCAATAATGAAGCAGGCCGAATCCATGCTGATAAAAACCTAACCCTTGACGGGCAGAAGGGAACCATAACCAACCGTAACAGCCAACCTAAACAGGGGATCTCAAGCCTGGGAGAGTTGACAATAACTGCGGGAACCATCGATAACCAACAGGGAAGGATCATCGCCGATAAGCAGCTCAACGTGACATCAACAGGAAGTGCTAACAACACTGGCGGTAAAATGGTCAGCCAGCATCAACAATTGGCACTAAATACCGGCGAACTGAATAATGCCGGTGGCTTGCTGCAATCCAAAACAACGCTTTCACTCAATACCCACGGCCAAAAGCTGACTAATACGCAAAGCGGGAAGAAACACGGCATACTCAGCGGCAGTGACCTGACCTTGAAAGCTGGTGAAATTGATAACACCGCTGGCAAGATAGATTCCCAAGGCGAAACCTTGCTGACTAGCCAAAACCTCAACAATACCGACGGTAAAATCCTCTCGAAAGGAAAAGCCGATCTGACAACACAAGCAGTCAACAACCAAAGCGGATTGATACAATCCGAAACCAGCTTGAAATTAGATACCCAACAGCATGAACTAACCAACACCGATAGCGGTAAAAACGGCGGGATCGTTGCAAAAGATACTTTGGAACTGACTACCGGTAAACTGATCAATGATCGCGGCGATATCCGTGGTAACGAAACCCACATTAACACTCATCAGCAAGCGCTAAACAACTTGGCTGGCATCATATTCAGTAAGAAAAACCTGCAACTCGACAGTGGAGAACTCAACAGTACTGGCGGACGAATAGAGTCTACCGGCGATATGACACTGGACACCCACGGAGAAAAATTGACCACCGCCAAAAGCGGCGATACCAAAGGCGTTATCAGTAAAGGGACATTAACCCTCACCACCGGAGAAATCGACAACCAAGAGGGTTTTATCAAAGGTACAGGAACAACGATCGTTACCGGCGGTGAACTGAAAAACCAAGGCGGGATACTTGCCAGCGAAAAAGATGCGCTAACATTAACGGTGAAACAAACTGACAACAGCGGCGGCTTACTAAAATCTGCCGGTGACCTGACACTGAATACGCAAGGTGGCTTGTTCACCAACATCAACAGCGGCAAAAACAGAGGCGTAACCAGTACAGGCAATGTCAACCTGACCGCTCAAGGCATCAATAATGAAGCTGGTTTTATCCATGCAGGTAAAAATCTTCACCTTGATGGACTACAAGGCACAATAATCAACCGCAACAGCCAACCTAAACAAGGCATATCAAGCCAAGGAACGCTGACAATGACCGCAGGTGCCATCGATAACCATAAGGGAATTGTGGCTGCCAACCAACAACTTGAAGTGACATCATCAGGAACCGTTAATAACACTGACGGTAAAATAGTCAGCCAACATCAGCAACTCACCATGAATACCGGTGAACTGAATAACACTGGCGGCTTGCTGAAATCCCAAACAATCCTTTCGCTTAACACCCACGGCCAAAAGCTAACTAATACGCAAAGCGGAGATGACTTTGGCATACGCAGCGGCAGTGACTTGACCCTAGCAGCCGGTGAAATCGATAACACTGCTGGTGTGATAGGCTCAAAAGGTGAAACTACACTGACTAGCCAGGACCTCAAAAACGTCGGGGGTAAAATCCTCTCGCAGGGCAAGGCAGATCTAACGACGAAAGCAGTTAACAACCAACGAGGGCTGATACAATCCACTGCTAGCCTGAAACTGGATACCCAACAGCAAAAACTGACTAATACCGATAGCGGTGAACTTGATGGAATCATCGCGCAGGACAGCCTAAAACTGATTATAGGTGAACTCACCAATGATCTCGGCTATATCCGTGGTGATGAAACTCACATTGATACTCATAAACAGGCATTAAACAATCTAGCCGGTACCATATTCAGTAAGAAAAATCTGCAACTCGATAGTGGAGAACTTAACAGTACCAGCGGACGAATAGAGTCTACCGGCGATATGACGCTGGACACCCACGGAGAAAAATTGACCACTAGCAAAAGCGGTAAAACTGGTGGCGTTATCAGTAAAGGTACATTAACCCTAACTACCGGAGAAATCGACAACCAGGATGGTCTTATCAAAGGTACAGGAACAACGATGATTACTGGCGGTGAACTGAAAAACCAGGGCGGAATACTCTCTAGCGAAACCAGTGAGCTGACACTATCGGTGAACCAAACTGACAACAGTGGCGGTCTGTTGCAATCCAAAGGTAAGCTGACTCTCAATACACACGGCCATTCCCTGACTAATAACAATAGTGGTGATCAGGGCGGCATCCACAGCCAAGACGATATACTGATTACCAGTAGTGATTTACATAATCAGGCCGGCACAATTACCAGTCGTAAAATCGCAACCCTAAATACTGCTGCCGTGAATAACACCCAGGGCACTATTGTTGGCACTCAACAGATAAAACTGATCACCCAAGCATTCAACAACCAACAAGGCACCGTCCACTCTGATGGAAACCTGAGTCTCAACACCCAAGGCCAACGCTTGGATAACAACGGTGACAAAGATAAATCAGGTGAATTCTCTGCTCTGGGAGATTTGACGCTAGGTATCGGTGAGTTAAATAACGATATCGGTTTTATTGCCGCTGACGGCAAAACCAACATTACCAGCACCACCCTCACCAATAACAAGGGAAAAATTGTCGGCAACAGTGGACTGGACATTCATAGCCAGAAGCTTACCAACCACAATGGAACATTACAGTCAGCGAAAACCGTCAATATTGACACAAACGGGCAGCTACTGGACAACCAGCATGGCCGTATTACTGGCGATGACAACACTAACGTGACCAGCAGCAAACTGGATAATCAACACGGACATATTCAAGGCGGGAAGCTCACTATCAATACCGGGCAAGCCGATACAGATAACCAAGATGGTAAACTGTTGTCAACAGACACCATGAACCTGAATACCCAACAACTCGACAACCGCCGCGGACAAATCAAAGCCGTGGGAGACGCTAAACTCGATATCCAGACAAAAACCAACAACACCAGCGGCTTTATCCACAGTAATCAGAAACTGACACTGACCACCGCACAACTGATCAACCGAGAAACCAATTCCTCTGAGCAAGGGATTGAAGCCCAAAACCTGATAATTAAAGCTCAACAGGTGGATAACACCCAAGGCGCATTACGGGGAGCCAACCACCTGCGAACTAACATCAGCCAAAAGCTGAATAATACACAGGGGCTGATCTCTGGTGGCAAACAGCTCATTATCGAGGACGAAACACAGCAACTATCCATTGACAACCAACAAGGCACCCTGATTGCGGGTGAAAATGCCAACATCAAAGCAAGCACCTTAGGTGGTAGCGGACAGGTATCATCGCAAGGCGATATGGAGATCGCATTAAAACAGGATTTCCACAACACCGGTAATATCACTGCCAACGGTAATTTATCCCTAAAAACCGCTGGCAATATCACCAACGACAATACAATAAAAACTGGGCAAACATTACATCTGGAGGCCAAAAACCTCACTAACACCCAAGCAGCAGAAATCAGTGCCAAGAAAACCGAAGTCAGCGTCCGCGATACGCTGACCAACACTGGATTGATTGACGGCGAGCTCACCCATCTCACCACTAAGACACTGAACAATACCGGCACCGGACGTATTTACGGTGATCAAATAGCCCTCGAAACAGGTACTCTCAACAACACGGCGCAAGATGGCAAAGCCTCCGTCATTGCCGCCCGAGACCGAATGGATATCGCCACCGGGACGCTCAACAACCTTAATCATGCCCAAATTTACAGCGTGGGTGATATGCGCATTGGCGGACAACTGGATGAGAACCTAACGGCGACCAGTCAAGCAGGTAAACTCAAAAACCATGCGGCAACTATTGAAGCCGGCGGTAACCTAAGGATTGATGCCGCTATTATCCGCAATACCAACGATCGCCTAGTGACACATATCGTAGAAACGGAAAAATCCCAGCGTCATGAAGCAGTATTGAGCGGCCACACCACCCGCTATGACTGGTCACAAGTAGACACTTCCTACAGCAACAAATACGGCGTACATACCGCTGTTATGCCGGATGGTAGCAGCGATGATGAGTTTTACGAGTACCGATATACCCGTACCGTCAATGAAACCCAGATAAAAGAGAGTGACCCGGGTAAAATCCTGGCCGGGGGTAATATGACCCTGAACAGCACAATGCTAACCAACAACGACAGCCAAATCGTGGCAGGCGCAACACTGGGCGGTGATATTGACGAACTGCACAATAACTCCACCAAAGGAGAACGTATTATCACGGATGAAGGCAGCGAAATCCGCTGGTATGCCAAAAAGAAAAAACGTCGATTCAGAGGAACCAAAACCTCCCAAGGAAAAGACTGGGACGATTATAACCCGGCACCGATAACCGAAACTATCGACCTGAAAGCCTTGGCCTGGAAAGGCAATACCCGTCCTGACGCCACCGGCATAACGATAGGTGACAGGCAAGAAAGTAGTGTTCAGAGTGCACCTGTCGGAATTAGCCTGTTCTCAAGAATGGCAGAAGCGGGTAATGTCACGCTGACAAACGCCACTATTAACACCATCACACTCAGTACCCCGACACAAACTGACGACCGACCATTGCAGGTTAACGGCCTAGGAACTACTGTGGCTATCCCTACAGAGACCATCACACTACCTAGCAGGGATATACCGATTGATCGCCCATTACTTTCACCTACAGGCCAACAAACTGAGCAGGTATTATCGTCCAGCACAGTGGCATTACCAAACAGAGACGCACTCACTGGACACCCAACACTTTCACCTACAGGCCAACAGACTGAGCAAATATTATCGTCCGGCGCAGTGGCACTACCAGACAGAGATGCACTGACTGAACACCCAGTACTTCCACCAGTTCAACAAACTGAACGGGTACTACCTCCTGCCACTGTCACCCTACCAAACAGGGGTGCATTAGATGATCGCCCGCTGGTGTTACCAACAGGCCAACAATTTGAACTGACGCTACCGTCTGATACCGTCAAAGGTCAAAGCGTCGAACCCCTTATCCGTATCGTTGCTCCAGATACCCGCCTGCCGGACAACAGCCTGTTTGTCGTACAGCCGGGCAGTGACAGCCATTATTTAGTGGAGACCGACCCTAAATTCACCCAATACAAAAAGTGGCTGGGTACGGATTACATGCAACAACAGTTAACCCGTGACCCAGCACTGGCGCACAAACGCCTGGGAGATGGGTTCTACGAGCAGCGTCTGGTACGTGATCAAATTACCCAATTGACCGGTCAGCGTTATCTGGCCGGCCACAACAACGATGAAACCCAGTTTAAAGCGTTAATGGAAGCCGGCGTTGCTTTCAGCAAACAGCAACAACTTACCCCCGGCATCGCCTTAAGCCCATCGCAAATGGCGCTGCTCACCTCGGACATTATCTGGCTGACCAACCGGACCGTGACCCTGCCGAACGGCACAACGCAGGTGGTCACCGTGCCGCAGGTCTACGCTCGCGTGAATAAAGGCGACCTGACCGGTGACGGCGCCCTGCTCTCCGGTAAAAACGTGACAATAAATAGCCAAAAAGACATCACCAACAGCGGCACTATCCGCGGACGTGAAGTCACCCAACTGACGGCGAACAATCTGACCAATAGCGGCTTTATCCAAGGCGGCAGAGTGGATTTAACCGCCCGGCAGAATATCACCAACCTCGGCGGACAAATTCAGGGCCGAGACCGCGTTTCTGCACTGGCAAACCGGGATATCACCAGTGCCTCTACCCTGCGCGAAGATAATATTGACCGCTGGCTGGATCGGCCGGCTGGCATTTATGTCCAGAATGACAACGGCACCTTGTCGCTGAAAGCCCTGAACAACATCCGTCTCACTGCCAGTGAAGTAGATAATGCTGGCAAAGACGGTAAGACAGAGATAACGGCAGGCCTCGACCTGACTCTGGACACCCTGCGCACTCATCGCACAGAAAACAGTGACTGGGGGAGCGACAACTATCGCCATCTGACTCAGGAGCGTGACATTGGCAGCCAGATAACCACCGCGGGCAACCTAGCACTGCGAGCAGGTAACAACCTGAACGCTACCGCGGCTAATGTGAACGCCGGTCAACAACTCACCGCCCAAGCCGGGAACAACATCACTCTAGATGCTGGCACCGCTTCATCAGACCTGATAGAACACAGCAAACAGACCAGTAAAGGCTTACTCTCCAAATCCTCCGTCGAAACCCATGATGAGGTGCATGAACGTCGGGCGCAGAGCACCACGCTTAGTGGCGACAGCGTGACCGTACAAACCGGGAATGACCTGAATATCATCGGCAGTAACGTGGCAGGCACTCAGAATGTTAATCTGGCCGCAGGCAATCAGCTCACCATCACTACTGCGGATGAAGCCCGTCATGAAACTCACTTCAAACAAGAGAAAAAATCCGGCCTGATGGGCACCGGGGGTATCGGCTTCACCGTCGGCAAAGCCAGCCAAAAATCCACCACCGACATCGACAGTAACCTCAACAAAGGCAGCACCGTAGGTAGCAGCCAAGGTGATGTCACGCTCAACGCCGGAAAACAGCTCAACCTTCACGGCAGTGATGTGGTAGCGGGCCGCGATATGCAACTTTCCGGTCAAAACATTAACATCACCAGTGCGGAAAACAGTCACACTGCTATCACCAAAACCGAACAGAAACAAAGCGGTCTGACCGTAGCTCTGTCCGGCACCGCAGGCGGGGCCCTGAATTCCGCTGTTCAAACGGTTCAAGCCGCCAACAATGAAAGTGACAGCCGTATCAAAGCCTTACAAGGCACCAAAGCCGCTCTTAGCGGGGTACAGGCTGTTCAGGCAGCCCGTCTGGCCAACGCCAAAGGCGGTGACGACAAAGCCAATAACAATCTGATAGGGGTCAGCCTCTCCTACGGCAGCCAGTCCTCCCGGTCAGAACTGAAACAGCACCAGACCACTCAACAGGGCAGCAGCCTGATGACCGGGGATAACCTCACCCTCACCGCTGCCGGCACACCAGACCAGAACGGCGATATTCGCATTCAGGGCGGCCAGTTGCAGGCGGGCAAAGACCTGCAACTTAATGCCAGCCGGGATATCCAGCTCTCATCCAGCCAGAACACCGAACAGACCACCGGTAAAAACAGCAGTCGCGGAGGCTCACTGGGCGTCGGTTTCACTGCCGGACCGGGGGGCACGGGTATTAACCTCTCCGCCAGCGCCAACTACGGTAAAGGCAGTGAAAGCGGTAACGGCATCAGCCATAATGAAACTACGCTGGACGCAGGACAAACCGTCACTCTTAGCGCTGGCCGAGATGCCACGCTTAAGGGCGCTCAGGTCAGTGGTGAACAGATTACCGCCGACGTAAAACGCCACCTGACGCTCAGTAGCGAGCAGGACAGCAACCGCTACGATATGAAGCAACAAAATGTCAGTGCCGGCGTTAGTGCCACTATCGGCTCAGGTGGTTCATTGAACCTCAGCGCCAGCCGCGACAAAATCCACAGCAACTTTGATTCCGTACAGGAACAAACTGGACTGTTCGCTGGTAAAGGCGGATATCAAGTGAAAGTGGGGGAACACACCCAGCTTGACGGCGCAGTCATTGCCAGTACCGCAGACAAAGACAAAAACACCCTCGATACCGGTACTCTGGGTTTTGGCGATATAAAAAACAAAGCGGATTTTAAAACCGAACACCACAGCGTAAGTGTCAGCACCGGCGGTTCAGCAGGCGGCATGTTGCTCAGTAACATGGCCGCCAATACCCTGGGCGGCGCTAACCGGGAAGGCCATGCCCAAAGCACCACCCATGCCGCAGTCAGTGACGGCGCCCTGATTATCCGGGATAAAGACAGCCAGCAACAGGATATCACCACCCTGAGCCGGGATACCGACCATGCTAATAATGCTCTCAGTCCTATCTTTGACAAAGAGAAAGAGCAACAACGGCTGAAACAGGCCCAACTGATTGGCGAAATCAGTGCGCAGGTGATTGACATCGCCAGTACCGAAGGGGACATTATCGCCACCAAAGCCGCCCACGCTAAACTGGAGAATATCAGTGAACCGGACAGAAAAGCGGCCATTAAAGTACTGGAGGATAAAGGTGAAACCGACATCACCCCGAAACTCATTCAAGACCAGATTTACAAAACCGCCTATAATCAGGCATTGAATGAATCTGGCTTTGGCACCGGTGGGAAATACCACACCGCTCTACAGGCCGCCACTGCGGCCATTCAGGGACTCGCGGGCGGAAATATTGGTCAGGCGCTGGCGGGCGGCGCTTCCCCTTACCTGGCTGGCGTGATTAAAGACCTGACTACCGACCCGAAAACCCATCAAGTGGATGTCGTGAGCAATACTCTGGCCCATGCGATTCTGGGGGCAGTGGCCGCTGAAGTCAGTGGTAACAACGCGCTGGCCGGTGCGGCAGGCGCAGCGGGCGGTGAACTGGCTACCCGGGAACTGATGAAGCACATTCACAGCGAAAATGTTAAAGTCAGTGACTTAAGTGAAGAAGAAAAACAGACCATCAGCACCCTCTCCACTCTGGCAGCAGGTCTGGCAGGCGGCATTGCGGGAGACTCCACCGGCAGCGCCGTCACCGGTGCCCAGGCCGGGAAGAATGCGATTGAGAATAATGCGCTGGCCTCGCGAAATCTGGGGGATTGCCGCACGCTGTCACCGGCAGCGTGCGGCAAGGCCAAAGAACTGAGTCAGCGTATACTGGATAAAGGTCTGCCGTCAGTGGAGGACATGCGCGATAAACTGGCCTCATGTCAGGATGACAGTTGCCGTAAAGGGGTCTGGACGGAATATCGGCAGGCCAGTGATGCGACTATCAACACCCTGAAACAGATGGCGCTGAATGGCGAGTTGAGCCGTGAAGAACTGGCCTTTATCAACCATGAACTGGGTAAAGAACTGGCGGTCTCGGGCTATCGTGCCAATGATAAGATAGGCCGTTCAGAGCAGAGCAGCTGGCTAAATGGTGGCGGTGGGCCACTCTCCGGGTTCTTCAACACGGAATTGAGGCAGAAAGAGCTGGAGAACGCCGGATTATCTAAAGCGGATGCGGCGCAGTATGTGAAGGAAGAGCAGCGAAACCTGATGTTGCTGGAGACAGCGACGGGAATTATTGGGGCAAAAGCCAGTGATAAAATGCAGGCGAAGCCATCATCTGTACCGTCAATAAAAGGTTCGACTGATAACAAAGGCAGTAGCTCTGAACAACAGACTAATGAGCACAAAGTTATTGTTGTAGATAAAACAAAATATCCAGAATCAGCGAAGCATATTGAAGATGCTCAGAAAGCAGGGCATCCTAATGTATTGACGATTGATCGTGGAGGCGCTGCTCAGAGGAGAAGAGAATCCTTGAAAAATACTCCGCCAGTGAAAGGAGCAGATCGTGATGAATATCCTCCTGCCATGTTTAAAGAAGGTGGCTCGGGCGCTTCGGTTCGACCAATTACTCCTTCTGATAATAGAGGAGCTGGATCATGTATTGGTCAACAATGTCGCGGATTACCTAATGGTGCGACTGTAATTATAAAGACAGAAAAGCCAGAAAAATCAGGCAAAATAGAAACGGAGAAATAGAAAAATGTGGCCTTTAACTGACAAATTACTCTCAATTTGTAGTCATGATATTTCTTCGGTTAAATCAGAAAAATATATCGCTTCTAATTATGGTAAATCATTGGTAGATGAATTGAGCTATTTATTGACTAAAAAAAATGGATTTTATGGCTTTGAATCTGCATTACGCATTTTTCCATATGAAACGATAGGTGAAGAAATCGGCTTAATTGATTGGAACAACAGTAGGTTATGGATTAATTCGTACGAAGATATGGCTAAAGATGCTCTTTTCTTTGCAGAAGATATCTTTGGAAATCAGTTCTGTTTAAAAGATGATTGTATTCATACATTCGATCCTGAAACAGGATTATTTGATAAATTAGCCGAGAGTATAAATGAATGGAGTGGAATTATCTTGGAAGATTATGAAGTCTTAACTGGATATTCTTTGGCTCATGATTGGCAAAACATTTATGGCCCTATTCAATCTGGCCATCGTTTAGTCCCTAAAATTCCCTTTGTTTTAGGGGGAGAATATGAATTGGAAAATCTTTACTTAGCTCGGACATGCGAATCAATGAGAGCCAGAGCTGATTTGGCTCTACAAATACGGAATATTCCCGATGGGGCAAGCATTAAAATGGGCATAAAAGATTAAAAATCAGTTAACAAAAAGATCCCAGCGCTTGGACTGGGATCTTTTTTGGGCCGTCAGTTACTCTCAACGAGCCGGATAATCAACAGCCCGTGCTCAATGCTGACCTGCACCGGCTGCCCGGTCATAAAGCCCGCCTCTTCCAGCCAGTTGCCCTTAAGATGCAAACTGGGGTGCTGGCTGTAATAGCGGGTCATGCCAGTGTGGCGGTTGGTGTGACATCGGCTGATATAGCCGATTTTATAGCGGCGTTGCGCTTTCGAACTACCTGAATTTACATTAACCTGAAATTTGCTTAAGAAAGAAACTAAGCGCCTGAGGCACGATCAAAGTTTTTGTCAAAGAAAACAAAATTGTGGAGATCCTCAGGCATGTCTAATTTAGAAGAACTTGACTGCTGCGTCGATGACTTTTGCCAAAAATTTATTCCTTTCTGGCATCAACAGTTAATTGAAAATGGCTTACTCTCCAAATCCTCAGTCGAAACCCACGATGAAGTGCATGAACGCCGGGCACAGAGCACCACGCTTAGTGGCGACCGCATGACCGTACAGACCGGGAATAACCTCAACATCATCGGCAGCAACGTAGCCGGTACTCAGGATGTTAATCTGGCCGCAGGCAATCAGCTCAACCTTCACGGCAGTGATGTAGTAGCGGGCCGCGATACGCAACTTTCCGGCCAAAACATTAACATCACCAGTGCGGAAAACAGTCATACCGCTGTCACTAAAACCGAACAGAAACAAAGCGGCCTGACCGTGGCTCTGTCCGGCACCGCAGGCGGGGCCCTGAATTCCGCTGTTCAAACGGTTCAAGCCGCCAACAATGAAAGTGACAGCTGAATCAAAGCCTTACAAGGCACCAAAGCCGCTCTTAGCGGAGTACAGGCAGCCCGACTGGCCGATGCTAAAGTCGGTGACGACAAAGCCAATAACAATCTGGTTGGCGTCAACCTCTCCTACGGCAGCCAGTCCTCCCGGTCAGAACTGAAACAGCACCAGACCACTCAACAGGGCAGCAGCCTGATGACCGGGGATAATCTCACCCTCACCGCTTCCGGTACTCCAGACCAGAACGGCGATATCCGTATTCAGGGCGGCCAGTTGCAGGCGGGCAAAGACCTGCACCTCAATGCCAGCCGGGATATCCAGCTCTCATCCAGCCAAAACACCAAACAGACCACCGGCAAAAACAGCAGTCGCGGCAGCTCACTGGGCGTCGATTTGACTGCCGGACCGGGAGGCACGGGTATTAATCTCTCCGTCAGTACCAACCGCAGTAAAGGCGGCTATCAAGTGAAAGTGGGTGAACATACTCAGCTTGACGGCTCAGTCATTGCCAGTACCGCAGACAAAGACACCCTCGATACCGGCACTCTGAGCTTTGGCGACATTCAGAACAAAGCGGATTTTAAAACCGAACACCATAGCGTGAATATCAGCACTGCCGTTTCTGCCAACCATTGCCCACTTACCCCCGCTATCTCCGAGACTGACGGGCAATCCGCCCACGGTTTGCCCCTTCACTTCCCTCTTCCGGGCTTAACGGGGATTATCGGATGTCCGCAGGAACTGGATAGCCATAACGAGTCCAACATACAAAATAGATGAACGCCCCACAAGCGTCGGGACTTCGGTGCGTTGCCGGGTTGTCAGGCAGTATCGTACCGCCTGCAATACCTGAAAGTTGAACAGGTTACACCACGCGGCTAATGACACCTGAGTCCAGAACTTTACCCGATTCAGGCCATTTAATTTTGAGCGGGAATCTCAGGTTGCTGACAAACCTATTTAAAATACTGGGTGTTATCATTGCATAAATAAGGATAAAAGGTCTGGCAGATTAATCAGCCAGAAAGGTGATAACAATTGGACAGGTATTTAAGCGTTAATCAAGCACGAAAATAGTTTAAATCAGATCGTAAACCAGACTGATTAAAACAGTGTAAAGCCGTCTAATTCAGCATATTTTTCAGTTTTACATAAAAGAATAATAACACTGCAATTAATCAGATTCGTATGCTGTTAAATCATTCATTTTAATTTTTTCATGATCGATTATTTAACTATTTTATGGCAAAGTTGATTAACCGTTGAAAATGTTATTAAAGTCGGCTCCTTTGGGAAAATAGATTATCTGATTAAATTATTCATACGATTATCTTCCATTTTTCACTGATAGCTTTATGCTATACAGGTCTTAAACTACTATTAAAAGTCATTTTTTAATCTCCGGTTTTAATCGGCATAAAGTTTTAACCGTTATTTTTATCCTTTCCGCATTCTATTTTTACTGGCTCGGTTTTACTGGTAATCCTAAGTGGCTTTTATAAACCAGCCCATAAATAATCTAACAATATTAAAGATATCTCTTGATGTTTTCTCGGATAAACCCTCCTTTTTCAAAGCCTAAATCCTACCAAATTAACCGTTTTACCTCTCTTTTATTGCATTATTTTTATAGCTTACGCCTTAAAATGACGGTGAGAAAACATCTAACTTTCAGTTCATTAAAAAACTTTCTCTGTCGTACTCATTTTTTAACCTTTCCTTTAATGGTTAATGGATTTCGATTAAATGTCATTAACCATTCTGCCAAAAGTGTAATTTGTCATGTTAAGTCAACCTATTATATAAAATTTCAACCTCTCTACATTCGTACTTTTAAATGGTTATGGTAGTAAACAAACTACTTTTAGTCATTCTGTAGCTTTTAAAAAGCTGGCATTAATGGGGTATCTGTTTTTTTACCCCTTAGCTGACTAATCACCGATAAAAAGGATTTTACGATCGCTAGAAAAGATTTAATGAATGGTATTTACGTTTTATAGCCCCTATTTATCCTCTCCATTCTCATTAAATTGGCATTCAGTTTTCTCGTTTTTCTTTTTCCTATATTTTATTTTTTAGGTTTAAAACCAAAGAAGGTAATAGATTGGCTAATGGTATTAAGATTAAAGCCCATTTTTTAAATCATTTTCAAGACCCCGTTAATCCTGTTAAATGTTTTGAATCAGTTCAGAGATATGTAAACACTAAGGTTTTTTCAAAAGTTAATTGATAATGGTGAAAATACTTACGAAAATAGCTCATTATTTTTTCCTTAATTAAATGAAAATCACAGAAAACAGAAAAAATTTTATAAACCATGCTAATAATCGTCATTTTTAAATCTCCCCCCGTTAAATACGCACTCACACATTGACTATTATGCAATCAAGATATAATGTTTAAATATTCAACCAAACGTGTTTTCATGGCAAAACAAAACGTAATAGAAATAAGGTTAAATCTACGTATAAGTTAAAAATTTAAAGATACGGTAAAAACCGCAGCGTCTGTTTTTAATACCGAATATGACTAGTTTTATTAATACAAACAGTAAGTAAAGAGGCTTCATACACTGAATAACCGTTTCATCTTGTGCTTTAAATCTATTAGATTTCAATTTCGTATAGTAATCCGCTTCAACATTATCTATTCCCTTTTCTCTCATAGGCTTAAATGCATCCCATGTCGTGTTTTTAGTTTCACCCTCAACCAATATACTGGTTTTAGATCCATCATCTAATGAATTGAGAACCAAATAGTTTTTATTTTTATCCAATGCATTAAAATCTTTAGTAGAGGAATAAGTTAATTCTTTTAGTTCAAATATTTCCTTAATCTCTTTTTCCAAAAACATTTTAGATTTACTATCAGCAGAATGCTTTGGAATTCTAGCATCTATTAATACCAGAGGATGTGATAAATTTTTATTAACAGTAATAAAGTCATGAAATATATAATCAGCTTTAAAATACCTTTCATTAAAAGAAATCTCTGCGTGATTTAATAGTTCTTTTATTTTTTGTATAATCAAGTTCTGAACATAATTTTTACTATTTCGATATCCTTTCATAAATCGCATGAATTTTTTATTAGAATATTCATTGGTATTAATATTATCTGTGATCTGAAAATTATTTTCTTTAGTCCTAAATAACAATTGAGTTTCTTCTGTATTGAATGAATCCACTTTTTTTTCAATTCTAAAGACCTTTCTATGTAAATTTATGACTAACTCTTTTTGACAAAAGAAATGAAAATGTGGATAAAAATCATCAATTATATTCCTTCGTTGCTCTGCTGATAAGTAAATTCGTGAATTATAAAAAACAGGTTCTATTTCATAATTCTCTTCAAGCTCTTTAAGAAAAATTCTTTTAATATGCAATCCTATAATCGCAGAAAAAACATTGCATAAAAAATTGCTATTTTCTTCAAATTTATCAATAAACCCTTTTATGTCATATTCCTAGTCGGAAAGATAAAAAAAGTGAACTGCTTTATTATTCCAAAATCTATCATAAAACACTTTTTCTGATAGATTTAAATTCAGTTTTTTCCTTATGATTTTTTGTATTTCTTTATCTACTTTAGTATAGAAATCTTTGTCGCTCTCACCCTCCTCTTTAACAAAACCCTTTTGGCCGTGAGTAATATATAATCCACTACCATCATCTACTTCAAATAGCTTCTCTATATTACCAGAAATACCCCCGTCAATGTCTAAAATATTAGTTTTAGCTACAGGAGAAACACTAGAACAGTCATTAGCAATATCAACTAATTTTATCATTCTCAACCACCTTGCAATAAGTTTAAAATCTGTTTATTAATACGAACTTCTTTAACTAACTCACTTCCTGAACCTATACGAAAATCTTGATCATAATCTTGCTTTTTGTTTTCATACCCAAAGTATTCTTTAAATAAGTTAAGATAATAAATTTTACTATCTGGAGATATTTCTTGTTCAAGATTTAATGGGTTATTTTCCATACGAGTATTTAAGTATACGAACTTAACTGATTCATATTTATGAACAATATAACTTAAAATAGTTCCAGCTTTTCTTTGAGCATTATCATGTGTTTTTAAAGATTGATATCTTTTATCTAAAGTAGATGACCAATTTTTTGTATCAACACAAATTAAATGCTTATCCACCTCAATATAAAAATCAAACAACTCATAGGCTTTTTTTCCTATTTTTTCACTCAATAATTCAGGTTCTATTGGCTGACAATTATGTAATCTAGCCAAAAGTAGGGTAAATAAATACTCACCAATATTCCCTTTGAGCAATGGAATAAAAAAGGGATGTGGAATGCAATCTTTAAACACATTCTTGTTTAGAATTGCAATTTCTTTTAAAAGATGTGTGACATACTCATCTTTTCTACCACCAATTAGATTACCAATACCTGAAAATATCCATTCTTTAGGATGATATATGGAATAGCCATGCTCAATATCAGTTAACGTTACTAACCCATCTTCAAGATTTTTAATACTTAACTTCAACTGTGGAGCAGTAGATATATCAATATATAATGCATTAACCGCATCCATCATTTCCTGGTAGTTTTGAACATGAGGATTTGATTTCAGTTTTTTTACATAGTCTGATGGCGATATCAAACTTTCAATAGATCGAAACTGTTCATTAAATATAATCGCTTCAACATTATCTTCCCTTGCAACTGAGAGCACCTTTGGAACAAAATCTTCAAAAAACTTTTTAAGTAAAACCGAATTTCGAGCTATTTCTTTCTCAAATTATTTTCTCTCTTCACACGATTTAAAACTACACATCATTCTTTCTTTTTCGCATAGCTGCATAAAATGATGATTTAATAAAGACATACTCTCTAATATCGGACGATTTTTTTTAATTCGAGTAAATTGATTAAACAGAACCATTCCATCCTCTACAGCACTATCCGGGATAAATATCTCTGTGTTCATCTTCGTATCTTTACGCTCAACACGACCAATAGCTTGCATTAAATCTTTTAGTTTAGCAATCATATGTTCACGCATTAAGAATTGGTAATCTTCACCACTTGATAAATTGATGTCAAAATCCTTTAAAAATTTTTCTTCATCTGAATCAGAACATTGTTTCATTAAAAGCAGATAGTTTTGCAACGAGTGAAATGTCCTATCATTTGTTTTTTCATCCTTAATGATTGAACTCCAGAATGGTGTACTCGTTAATACTAAACGCTCAAAATCTTCCTCAAATAAATTCTCCTCTTCCCCCGGATAAGTAAGAAAATAATTTAACCCTGTACCGGCACTTTTATAAGAGGAGAGTAATACAACTTTCGTATTTTCATCCTTTATATGGGTGAAGTCTCTAATATTACACTCTTTACGTAATTCCGCATCAAACAAAATCACGCGGATCTTAGGTTTATTTGCAAAAGGTAAATACTCAAATATTTTCCATGAATTATGAATTTTTTTGATATTCTTAATCTTTACTTCTGAGCCGGAAAAATATTTTTTCAATTTACGCTGAAAACGATTACTCAATGCCAAACTCATCGTATGCTTCCCTTGATAAGCAGCAAGGAGCATAGAACAAAGCTGACGTTCGAACTCTATCTTTTGGTAGTTATTTAAACTATTTTTAAAGTTTTTATCCAAACCGTAAAGCTCGTTCCTAAGAAAATCAAATTTTATTTTAAAACTCTCATTAAAATCTTTACAAAAATCAAATAAAGGGAGATCTGAATTAAATACACCAAAGTCAATAGTTCTCAGTTCCGCTCGTTTATCCCGCAGAGAAGTCAACAAGGCAATATCAGCACCACTTCGCTCAATGATTTGAATATCTAAGTTATTTGGTTTACCAGAGCAAAATCGCCGTAAGAAACTACGATTATATTGCCCTGAATAGGTTTCAGCAAAACCTGTCGTTGCACTGAGACAAATTACGCTATTCCTTGTGTTATAGAGACTACGGAGTAAAGCCACTTCGGGCTGCTCTTTAATAAGATCAAGAGTAAAATTTATATACGTGAGATTACTTAATGCCTCGTCTTGAAACTCTAACTCTTTCATCCGCTCTATGGTAAATACTGTTTTAGACTGAAAATATGTATAGAAGTAAGAAATCAACATTTCTTCCGACGCAGGATGATCAAACATTTGTTTCAGTTCATTCCTGATTTTTCCTGCTTTCTGTATAAACTTATACATCAAAAAATTTTGACTACTATCTCCCGCCTGCTTAAGTGATTTAGCAAATTGTGAGCGACTGGAAATCTTCGCAGCAGCAGCCAATACGACCATCGCAAGTTGATAAGTATCATGAAGAGAAGGATTTTTATCTCGACTATCGGTAGAATAATATAACTGACAACCACCTCCTCTATGTACAAATTCAATTTTCACCTTCTTTAGTGATTCTTCAATAAATATCCCCGCCGCAAGCAGCGGGGTATTAAAATATGAAATCACCCGCTTCGCATCGTTCAGTTTTTATTTATTCGTCGCAAGCGACGGGGAATTCAACCCTGAGAGATTAAAAAAACGTTTAGGAGAAAAACTAAATACATTTCTTGTAATATTAATGACTTGCTCAATATCATCACTCTTAATTTGAACAAAATCGATATTGCCAGAAAAAAGTTTAAGTAAAGACTCTAAGTTTTGTTCAATAGTGCCTTCTAAAGATAGCTCGCAATTCTTTTCCAAATACTCCTTGATATCATGAATAAATTCATTTTTCTCAGAGAAAAAAGGTAAATATGGCATCTTAGCAACATCAATATCTTTCACTTGTTGTAATAGACGGTAAGTCACCGCAAAAACATGAACAAGTTGTACTTTGTTATCAATTAAATTCACACTGCGCGACTTTGAGAAAACTCGATAAGCCTCATGTTCTTCATCAATCACTAATGTAAAACTGATATTGTATTTTCTAAAATAGTTTTCATCGTCGATCTTGAAAAACTCTGTCTTTAAATATTCAATTTGTTCTGCAACAGGAGATTCTAAAAAAGCACTTAATGTACTGGCTGTGAGTTTCTTTTTTCCACCAATTAAGTAATCAAAAGGCATCGATTTTACAATATATTTACCTGCCTTATTTATCCGTGGCATTTTAATCGGTCTGTCAAATTTGCTAGTCGTTGCCAGCAGAATACAAGGCGAAACCATCGCTGCTGCCATAGGTATACAATGAAAGATAATTTCTTTACGCAACTGCTCAATCTTGCTCTCTACTCGCATAATAGCAGGTAGATTAACTGCCAATTCTTGTTGGTTTAAAGCGGCCTCCGATAACTGATCAAGCGCCCTCGTTAAATTAGATTTATACTTTTGAAGCTGATCTTCGTAATCCTGAATAAGATCAAATTCATCACCCTGCTGTTTTTGTCTTAAAATTTGCTTTTCAATACTATCTATCATTCTAACAATAACAGCTAAATTATTGGCTTTCGATGCCAACTGTGATTTTTTCGCTCTTTTTTCCCATGTTAAATAACGTGTTCTATTCTCAATAATTTCTCCGTTGCAATCTTCAACCCAGTTTACAAAGTTCAAGTCTCTCAGATCTTCCTGACCATAAAGGCCAAGAAATTCGATGCCTTTTTTCTTCGCCTTTTTAATCAGTTTCTTGTCAAAATCAATCTGTGCTTTCTGGGGAGTAACAAATAGAAAATTGGTAAAATCACTGTTTTTCACATTAACAGTAACTGATTCAATGTAACGGCTAAGTACTCCATAGCTCTTACCAAAACCCGTTCCGTCATTTGAAAATACCAGTTCCGGACTATTATTTTGATATACGCTATAGAGTTCAGATAATTGAGCTCTCAATGTATTAATTTCATCTTTAAGATGCTGTGGGGCTCTCCTATTCGCTAAGTAATTAGCAAGGGTGGGTTGTTCTGACTTACGACTTATGCCACATGGCTGATATTCTCCATCTAAGAGAATAATCAATTTTTGGTGATACAATTCTTGTATAATGTTTCTTTTCGATCGATTTAATTGCAGGGAAAAGTGAGCAACAACATCATTTACCAACCACCCCGCCTCAAAAAGCTGATTGGCTTTTAAAAATACCTCTTTATCTTTCTTTGCCAGCGCTTTATAAGATACACATAATGTAAAATCGTCTTTAGATGCTGTTTTGTCTCTCATCGGCAAAGCAACTTTACGTGCCTTATCTCTACTCCTTTGATATAGGAATCCCATCTTTGCAAGCTCAAACATAATGGCAGTAGCTGTCGCTTCATCATGTTTAAGATCTTGTCTAATTTCCTCCAAAATTGGAGCATGTTCATCAACAACACTATCTAACTGCTTAAATAACTCCAATTTCTTATAAGCGATATCAAAAAGTTTTTCTTTTAAGGTTTCAGACCACCTCATTCATAAAATCTCTTTTGTTTTATTTTTGTACGATCAAACTCTACACAAAATACATATGATTTACCAGAGTAAAAACAGAAGACAGGAAGATGTTATTTTAAAATTACAACAGAAACTCCAAGAAACAAGATGAAAATAGCCATTATCTTGTTCATGGAATATTTTTGAAACCTGAATACTTCTTAGATTAATAACTAAGTTATCAATATATAAATTGCCGATAAAAAATCATAGAACCTGTAAATTAAATGATTTTATTTACTTCACACTTTAATAAATCAGGAAATCTAAACGTCTATACTTCTTCACATCTAAAACAAAACTAATATATTCCTTTTGGCTATATATGGTTGCTATTCATTCTTTCAAACAAATACATATACAGAGTTATCCTCCATAACTATCTGAATACAACGGATTATCTGGAGATGATATGACCACATCACGCTCTGTTCTCAATATGATTGGCAATACCCCGTTGCTGGAGTTAACGCATCTGAATACCGGTCAATGTCAATTATTTATTAAGCTGGAGAATCAAAATCCCGGTGGCTCTATTAAAGATCGCGTCGCTCTTTCCATGATCGAACAGGCGGAAGAACAGGGATTGCTTCAATCTGGTGGTACGATTATTGAAGCTACGGCTGGTAATACCGGCATCGGATTGGCACTAGTCGCCGCCTTGAAAGGCTATAAATTGATTCTGGTCGTTCCAGATAAGATGAGCCGGGAAAAGGTGTTTCATCTGCGTGCACTGGGTACCGATGTACGTCTTACCCGTTCTGATGTCAGTAAAGGTCATCCAGAGTATTATCAAGACTATGCCCTACGTCTGGCGCAGGAGATTCCCGGTGCTTATTATATCGATCAGTTCAATAATCCCGCTAATTCAGCAGCACACACTACCTCTACCGGACCGGAAATCTGGCAACAAATGGACCACAATGTCGATGCAGTGGTGCTCGGTGTCGGGTCAGGCGGTACGCTTGGCGGCTTGAGCCACTATTTTGCTCAAGTTTCGCCGGAAACGGAGTTTGTTCTGGCAGATCCAAATGGTTCTATTCTGGTGGACTATATTGAACACGGCAAATATGGCGAAGCCGGAAGCTGGCAGGTAGAAGGCATCGGCGAAGATTTTATCCCTCCTCTGGGCGATTTTAGTCGAGTGCACCACGCATACCGTGTCAGTGATGCAGAGGCTTTTTCCAGTGCCCGTGATCTGTTGCTAAAGGAAGGTGTTCTGGCTGGCTCTTCCAGCGGAACTTTGCTCGCCGCTGCACTGCGCTATTGCCGTGCGCAAACCACTCCCAAACGTGTGGTTACGCTAGCATGTGACAGTGGAAACAAGTATCTGTCAAAAATGTTTAACGATTATTGGATGCTGGAACAGGGATTCAAATCGCGTGTGCAACAGCACGATCTCAGCGACTATATTACTTACCGCTATCAGGATGGCGCTACGGTTTTTATATCGCCAGAAGATACATTGAAAACCGCGCATACCCGCATGCGATTATATGAAATTTCGCAATTACCGGTGCTGAAAGGAGAACAAGTCGTTGGCATTATCGACGAGTGGGATTTGATGCACACCGTGCAGGCTGATCCACATAATTTCAGCCTGCCCGTTAGCCACGCCATGACTCATCAGGTGAAAACGCTGGATAAAAACGCTTCTCTGCAACAATTGATGGCAACTTTCGACGCCGGACATGTGGCGCTGATCGTCAATAATGACCATTTTCTTGGGCTGGTAACTCGCACAGATGTGCTGAACGCATGGCGTCAGCAACTTAATTGATTTTTAGGAATAACTCTATGACCAAGTTTGATACTAAAACTGTTCACGCTGGCTACACTCCGGATCACACTGGCGCGGTAATGCCGGCAATTTATGCAACATCAACTTACGCCCAATCAGCCCCCGGCCAGCACTCTGGTTATGAATATTCCCGCAGTGGCAATCCGACACGTGATGCTCTGGAAAGCGCGATAGCCGAACTGGAAAACGGTAGCCGAGGCTACGCTTTTAGTTCGGGGCTGGCTGCCAGTTCTACGGTGCTAGAACTTTTGGATAAGGATAGCCATTTGGTGGCAGTCGATGATCTGTACGGTGGCACCTATCGGCTACTCGAAAAAGTACGTAGCCGCACTGCCGGTTTGCGTGTCACTTATGTGGAAGCCAATGACATTGCCGGCCTTGAAGCCGCTATTCGTCCCGACACAAAAATGATTTGGGTGGAAACCCCCACCAATCCCTTGCTGAAACTGGCCGATCTGACGGCTATCGCACAAATAGCGCAACGCCACAGTATTATTAGTGTGGCAGATAACACTTTCGCCTCACCGTATCTCCAGCGCCCACTTGATCTGGGATTTGATGTCGTCGTGCACTCCGCTACTAAATATTTAAACGGCCACTCTGATGTGATCGCCGGGCTGGCAGTGGTCGGAAAAAATGCAGAACTAGCAGAAAAACTGGGTTTTCTGCAAAACTCTATAGGTGGTGTACTCGATCCATTTAGTAGTTTCCTGGTGCTGCGCGGAATGCGGACACTTGCCCTGCGTATGCAACGCCACATTGACAGTGCATCAAAGATCGCACATTGGCTGGAGCAACAGCCTCAGATCAAAACCGTCTTCTATCCCGGCCTCGCTTCCCATCCACAGCATGAATTGGCGAAACGTCAAATGAAGGGCTTTGGCGGTATGATTTCTGTTCACTTAAAAGGTGATGATGATTATGCCCGCCGGTTAATTCAAGAGCTAAAACTATTTACATTGGCAGAAAGTCTGGGCGGGGTGGAGAGTCTGATCAGCCAACCATTTAGTATGACTCACGCGTCTATTCCATTAGAAAAACGCCTTGCTTCTGGGATCACACCACAGTTGGTACGTATTTCTGTGGGTATAGAGGATGCCGAAGATCTCATCGCTGATTTAGCTCAGGCGTTGGAAAAAGCCGCGCAATAAAAGAGCTATGCCAGCCAATTTTTTCAACTGGCTGGCATTTAAATAAAAAGCGGCTCTTTTTATGCAATCAAAAGTAAATGTAGAACCAGAATTATTTATCACCCAACAGAACGGATTCCAATGCGATTTCAATCATTTCATTGAAAGTCGTCTGGCGTTCCTCGGCAGTCAGTTTTTCATGAGTACGAATGTGGTCAGAGACAGTACAGATAGTCAGCGCTTTTGCGCCATATTCAGCCGCAACACCGTAAAAACCCGCAGCTTCCATTTCTACGCCCAGAATGCCATATTGCTCCATTACATCGAACAGTTGTGGATCGGGTGTATAGAACAGCTCAACCGAGAAGATGTTACCTACACGTACATTGATGTTTTTTGCTTTAGCAGCATCAACAGCGTTACGGACCAGATCGAAATCAGCAATCGCCGCAAAATCGTGATCTTTAAAACGTATACGGTTAACCTTGGAATCAGTACATGCCCCCATGCCAATAATTACGTCACGCAATTGAACATCTTGACGTACTGAACCACAGGAACCTACACGGATAAGGACTTTAGCGCCAAAATCAGTGATCAGCTCTTTCGCATAGATAGAGCAGGATGGGATACCCATACCATGCCCCATCACAGAAATCGGGCGGCCTTTATAAGTACCGGTAAACCCCAACATACCGCGTACATCGTTTACCTGCCGCACATTTTCCAGAAAAGTTTCAGCAATATATTTCGCACGTAATGGATCGCCAGGCATCAGAACAACATCTGCAAAATCACCCATCTCAGCATTAATATGAGGCGTGGCCATAATTAAATTCCTTATTTTTTTATTTAATGGTTATTTTAGTCATACATGGCTGCCCAAAAGCAGCCAGTAAGTAGGTTCAGAGCATTGATTTGCCATATTCCATTGGCGACAGTTCAAAATATTCAGCGACTGTCTGTCCAATATCAGCAAAAGTTTCACGATGCCCCAATGAACCAGGTTGTACTTTTGGTCCATAAATCAGCACCGGAATGTGCTCACGAGTGTGGTCAGTACCAGACCACGTTGGATCACAACCGTGGTCGGCGGTCAGGATTAAAATGTCATCATCTTTCACCCGTTTCAGCATTTCAGGCAGACGACGGTCAAACAGTTCCAATGCCGCCGCATAACCCGGAACATCACGACGATGACCATAAGAAGAGTCGAAATCGACAAAGTTAGTGAATACGATGGTGTTGTCACCCGCTTTTTCCATTTCCACCAGCGTTGCATCAAACAATGCATCAATGCCGGTCGCTTTTACTTTTTGCGTAATGCCGACGTTTGCATAGATATCGGCAATTTTACCGATAGAAATGACTTCGCCATTTTTCTCATCGACTAATTTTTTCAGCATGGTAGGAGCAGGCGGCTCTACAGCTAAGTCATGACGATTACCGGTACGCTGGAAATTACCCGCCTTGTCTCCAACAAATGGGCGCGCAATAACCCGGCCAATGTTGTAACCGCCATCAGTCAACTCTTCACGGGCGATTTCACACAGTTCATACAGGCGATCTAAACCGAAAGTCTCTTCGTGGCAAGCGATCTGGAATACCGAGTCAGCAGAGGTATAGAAAATCGGTTTACCCGTTTTCATATGTTCTTCACCCAACTTATCCAGAATAACCGTACCAGAAGAGTGGCAGTTACCGAGATAACCTGGCAGATTTGCGCGTTCTACCAGTTTATCCAACAATGCCTGCGGAAAGCTGTTCTCTTCATCTTTGAAGTAACCCCAGTCAAACAGCACCGGGACACCGGCAATTTCCCAGTGACCTGACGGTGTATCTTTACCGGAAGAGAGTTCACTGGCGTAAGCGTAAGCACCCATAATGTCCGCGTCTTTATCCAAACCGACAGGGAAAGTTCCACAGGACTCCTCAGTCGCTTTCCCCAAACCTAAACTGCTTAAGTTCGGCAAATACAGAGGCCCTTTGCGACCAACATCAGCATCACCACGGGCACATGCTTCGGCAATGTGCCCCAAGGTGTTAGATCCTTTATCACCAAATTTTTCGGCATCTTCACTGGCGCCAATGCCAAAAGAATCCAATACCATGATGAATGTTCGTTTCATAAATTTTCTCCTGCGTCAAATCACACTATACCCGTTATCTTTCAAGCTGCCTCTTTGTTGGCTGCACTCGCTCACCCCGGTTACATAGTTTGCTATGCTCCCGGGGATTCACTCCCTTGCCGTCGCGATGCATCTTGAAATCCATAGGGTATAACAATGCGAAAATGCCACCATTATCTAATAATAAGTATGGTTATTATTCGCCAATTTGGCGATAAACCATCGGTGCGGCTGGTTTGGCTTCTGTACCCAGAACGATAGCTTTACGTACTGCCTTTGCCACTTCCTGCCATTCATTCTCATTGTTGGCATGAATAATAGCTAAGGGTGTACCTACATTAACTTCTGAGCCCAGAGCAACGATATTGCTCAGCCCCACACTATAATCAATGCGATCTGTTGCCTTACGGCGCCCTCCCCCAAGGGAAACTACAGACATCCCTATAGCACGGGTATCCATATGCGTAATAAATCCATGCTGTTCAGCCAATATGGGTTTGCTGAAAACAGCCGTTGGCAAGTAACTGTCATAACGCTCAACAAAATCCGTCGGACCTTGTTGTGCAGCGACCATGCGACCAAAAATTTCGGCTGCTTTACCGTTATCTAAGACAGACTGGAGTCTATTGCGTGCATCTTCACGGTCTGTTGCCAAATGGCCGGATACCAGCATTTCAACACACAGTGCCATTGTAACTTCGAGTAAACGTGGATTGCGCTTTTCCCCCGTCAGAAAGCGAACAGCTTCACGAACTTCAAGCGCATTACCCGCACTGGATGCCAGAACCTGATTCATATCCGTCAACAACGCGGTAGTTTTACAACCCACGCCATTAGCCACGCTAACAATCGATTCCGCCAGTTGCTGCGACGCTTCATACGTTGACATAAACGCACCAGAACCCACTTTGACATCCATTACCAGTGCGTCCAAACCCTCAGCCAGTTTTTTGCCAAGGATAGAGGCGGTAATCAAGGGAATAGAATCCACCGTCGCGGTAATATCGCGAGTTGCATAGAAGCGTTTGTCTGCCGGCGCCAGCGAATGGGTCTGACCGATAATCGCCACACCAACATCCTGAATAATGTCACGAAAACGCCGCTCATCAGGAAAAATATCAAACCCTGGAATCGCTTCCAACTTGTCCAGCGTCCCGCCGGTATGACCTAAACCACGGCCGGAAATCATCGGCACATAGCCGCCACAGGCCGCCACCATCGGACCAAGCATTAGCGAAGTCACATCACCAACCCCACCGGTTGAATGCTTATCCACAATCGGGCCGTTCAAATTCAGGCTTTGCCAATTCAACACTGTCCCGGAGTCACGCATAGCCAATGTCAGGGCGACACGTTCTTCCATTACCATGTCCTGGAAGTGGATAGCCATCGCCAGCGCAGCAATTTGTCCCTCGGAAACGGTATTGTCACGTACGCCATTAACGAAGAAGCGGATCTCTTCTTCATTCAGTAGATGCCCATCACGCTTTTTACGGATAATTTCCTGTGTCAGAAACAAAGCATTCTCCTAATCATGATTAAAATCGGCAAAGATTCAGCGGCTACGCACTGATTGATACGGTACTCGATTATCAATAATTGCTGCTTTGCTCTTGATTCTGATGCCCCAGAGTGCTTAGCAAACTGCCTAACAAACTGGAAGCTCCAAAACGAAAATGACGGGCATCAGCCCATTTGTCACCCATGATATGATCAGCTAATGCCAGATATTGTGCAGCCTCTTCAGCGGTACGCACGCCACCAGCCGGTTTGAAACCAACCGTTTCACCCACACCCATCTCATGAATCACCTTCATCATGATTTCAGCACTTGCCAGTGTGGCATTAACCGGCACTTTACCTGTAGACGTTTTGATAAAATCAGCACCTGCGTTGATTGAAATTTCAGATGCCTTACGAATCAGAGATGCCCCTTTCAGTTCACCGGTTTCAATAATAACTTTTAGTAGCACATCCGCTACTGCACAGGCGGCTTTACACGCTTTTACCATGTCAAAACCGACTTGTTCATTACCGGCCATCAATGCACGGTATGGGAAAACCACATCGACCTCATCAGCGCCATAAGCGATAGCAGCACGGGTTTCAGCTAAAGCGATATCAATATCGTCATTGCCGTGTGGGAAGTTTGTCACTGTTGCAATACGGATTTCAGGCGTGCCCTGTTTACGTAACACTTTACGCGCCAGAGGAATAAAACGAGGGTAGATACAGATAGCCGCGGTATTACCTACCGAGCTTTTCGCCTGATGACAAAGTGCCGTCACTTTTTCATCTGTATCATTATCATTGAGTGTCGTTAAATCCATCAAACTCAGCGCACGTTGCGCTGCTGCGGTTAAATCGGTCATAAAACTCTCCAACGTTATTATCGCGGCTAGCTTCTGCTAGAGCCACACATGCTGTTAAACGATTGTTTGTTGGCGAGCGGACTTGATCCTTAAAGATGCCGCGATGATATGCCTACAGCGACAATTGAATTCCTTTTCACCGCACTATGCTCTCTTCGGCTTATGGTCCTTAATGCGAGCCACGCCTTGATCCTTGAAATTTGGCATATCTTATATTTGAACATTTCAACGTTCAAAAAATTGTGCCAAAAATCACACTAATTACATGTAATTTGCAAGATAATAATTTCAAATGTGATTTTTATCACATAAAACTATATTTATCATGGGATTTACCGGCAAATCCAACTTGCTTATCACCAAATAATACACGACAAAAAATATAACTCACGTCTAGTAAACAAAAAGTATGGAAGACGCTGCTTTTTCACCACGAATTAAAGATAAACCGGTAGGAAAATAGATTGCAGGCGGGATTATCCCACCTGCCTAATTTCAACAACGTTACAGAGCCAGGAAGAAGCCTGCGATAGTTGCACTCATTAAGTTGGATAGTGTGCCCGCGATAATGGCTTTCATCCCCAAACGAGCAACATCTCCGCGGCGGTTCGGTGCCATACCGCCCAGACCACCTAGCAGGATAGCAACGGAAGAAAGGTTAGCGAAACCACACAATGCGAAGGAGATAATTGCTTTAGTATGATCTGACAGAACCTGCAAGCCAGCAGCCGTAACTACATCATCCGGTTTCAAATAAGCGCCGAAGTTCATAAAGGCAACAAATTCGTTCACAACTATTTTTTGACCGATGAAAGAACCTGCTACCGTTGCTTCATTCCACGGAATACCAATCAGGTAAGCAATTGGCGCGAAGACCCAACCCAACACCAGTTCAAGAGAAAGTTGTGGATAATTAAACCAACCACCGATTCCACCGAGAATACCATTTAACAATGCAATAAGGGCAACAAACGCCAATAACATTGCACCGACGTTCAACGCTAATTGCATACCAGAAGCGGCACCAGAGGCGGCTGCATCAATGATGTTAGCAGGACGTTCCTCTTCAGCGACCAGTGACATTGCATCAACAGTGTCATGTGGCTTTTCAGTTTCAGGCACCATCAATTTCGCGAACAACAGGCCACCTGGCGCCGCCATAAAGGAAGCCGCAATCAGATATTCCAAAGGTACGCCCATTGATGCATAACCGGCCAATACCGAACCCGCAACGGATGCCAGACCACCACACATTACCGCAAACAGTTCAGATTGAGTCATGGTAGCAATATAAGGGCGAACAACCAGTGGCGCCTCAGTTTGGCCTACGAAAATATTCGCTGTCGCAGACAAAGATTCCGTACGTGAAGTTCCGAGAATTTTTTGCAGGCCACCACCCAATACTTTGATAACTAGCTGCATAACACCAATGTAGTACAACACAGCAATCAATGAAGAGAAGAAAACAATAATAGGCAGTACACGCAGGGCGAAAACAAATCCCCCGCCGCCAAACAGTTCAAACATTTTGGGGGAAACTAATCCACCAAAAATAAAATCCATTCCTTGCTGACCGTACTGGATAACACTAGAAACTCCCTCAGACATACCCATTAATATTTTCTTACCTGCGGGAACATAAAGTACGAAAGCACCGATAGCGATCTGAATCAAAAAGGCACCAAGGACAGTACGAAGTTTAATAGCACGATAATTACTGGAAAAGAGTACTGCGATCAAGATCAGCACTACCATCCCGACCAGGCTCATAAAGAGTTGCATTGGAAGAATCCCTGTTCACTTAATAATAAATTAAATATGTCAGTTGAACGTAAATCGCTCACTGACGCTGAGTCGGCGCTGATTATACTCAGTCATCGGAATGAACAAGCTATTGACATCACAAATATCTACTGAAAAAAGCAATAAAAAAATGATAAATGTGATGTAAATCACACAAATTACAAAAATAATCTGCAACAGATAATCTAATATCGGAATGGCAAAATAATCAACAATTAAGAAATAATTATCAGGTAAATGCAATTAAAGTGTGGTGCTTATGATCCGCAGGCAACAACTCTGTCATATATATTTACATCTATAGATAAGCAGAGAAGCAATGTTTCAAAAATAAATCTAAGAAAATAAGCCTATGTCTAAATTACGAGTAATTCCTCTATGGAGATAACAATTTACTCCTGAGTAACAATCAAACAATTGTGCAAAAACAATTAACTCCATAGTATCCAACCTGTAACGGTTAATAAATTTCCGTTAACGTCCTAAATACTAATATTTAGTTATTTTTCTACTGCATTTCAACTATACAAAATGGACAAGAATTATTATTATTAAAGTCAAGACAGGGAATAGAAGACCTATTATACCTTTAAGTAAATGAAAATAATGAAAACGAATATTCTAGAAGAACGTTTGAGAGAATTTTTAAAACATCGACTCGCAAACTCTAATGATAACGCTCATGATATTGGTCATCTGATCCGTGTTGCAAATAACGCGAAAAGAATCATGGAGAAAGAAGGAGGTGAGCCTTTAGTTATCATTGCCTCAAGTTACTTACATGACATCGTGTCATTACCAAAGAATCATCCAGAAAAAAAACAATCCTCAAAACTTGCAGCACAGGAAGCTGTAAAAATTCTATCTATTGAATTTCCAGAGTTCCCAAAAGAACTTTATGATGCGGTAAAACACGCAATTATAACCCACAGCTATAGCGCAGCCTTACCCCCAGAAACAATAGAAGCTAAAATACTCCAAGACGCAGACCGATTGGATGCATTAGGAGCCATTGGACTCGCCAGAGTATTTTATATAGCAGGTATGCTCGGTCAGGGACTTTTTCAGCATGATGATCCCTTTGCACTTAATCGCCCCTTGGATGACAAATCTTATGCAATCGATCACTTTCAGACAAAGTTATTTAAACTGCCCGAAAAAATGAATACCACAGAGGGTAAGAAGATCGCACAATTGAATGCCCAATATTTGGTGGACTTTTTGAGCAAACTATCGAGCGAAATTAAAGGTGATTTAATTGATACGGATGAATTTATAAAGGATTTTTTCAACGAAAATTAATTGCAAATATTATACCCTTGGAGCTTTGCATCTTAATTCATCATCGATTTATCCAGTTTCAGTTAACTGCATCTTTGCCAATAGTAGTTAAAATCACTTTGCAAATCATATAGCTAATCCAAATAACTCAATACTGTTATGATAAAGTTGGTTAGCAATCTCATCTGGAGCTTCGCGACGAAGCTCACATAACGAAGCAAACACTCCGGCAATTTTTTCCGGCCGGTTAGGTTCTCCCTGAAAACCGAAAAGTGGCATATCCGGAGCATCGGTTTCCAGCACCAGAGACGTTAACGGGAGTTCAGCCATTACGCGACGTGTTTTCTGCGCTCTTTCATAAGTAATGGTTCCCCCTACCCCAAGGTAATATCCCAAACCGATAAAAGCCTCCGCCTGCGATAAGCTACCCGCAAATCCGTGTACTACACCGGTACGGGGAAGGTTGATTCTTCTTAGGATCGCTGCCAGTTGATCATGGCTTTTTCGGGAATGAAGGATAACCGGTAATTCATACTGTTTTGCTAACCGCAATTGAGCGCATAATAGCGCTTTCTGTTTTTCAAATTGGGGTTCAGTCATATAGAGATCGAGCCCAATCTCCCCAACCGCCACCAACTTTTCGTGTTTCTGTTTTAGAAATTGTTCCAGATCCGCAAGATGCGCTTCCTGATGTTGATCGATATAAATAGGATGCAAACCCAATGCAGCATAAATCTCAGGATAAGAACAAGCCAATTCAGATACCTGTTGCAAATTTGCACTACTAATAGCGGGGACAATAATTCTATCCACGCCAATCTGTACCGCCCGTTGCAGGCTCTGCTGTTCATCATCACGAAACGGAGGGAAATCAAAATGGCAGTGGGTATCAATGAACATGAAGCTATCCGTTATTTATCTGTTCTGACGATAGAAAAATTGAAAGCATACTGAATATCAATACCATTTTTGACGAAAGTTGTGTAGATACCTATGCCGATAGGACGAGGAGCCGTCACCCGGCAAAAGACCAGAAATGCCCCGATCAATTCAAGTCTGATTATTTTCAGGCTGAAACTGTTACGGGGTTTCTTTACCGCTATGATTAAATTAATTTTTTATTCCTACATTAATAAAAATTAAGCTTAACATAATAAGCTTTCACGCTATAAAGTCATGCCTCCATCAGTTAACAACTCTTACCAAATAGTGAAAATGATTCTAAATACCTAAGATAGATGATGAACTAGCCTATCATCATAAATTATTTTTCATTTTTATAACACTTTTGCTATCAGCACCTTGGATGAAATTTCTCATACTGGTCGTTTTGTTTATCTCTGTATTACCTGAATTGAACCAGCAATAAACAAACAGAAACAAAAGGAATATTTATGAATTGTCACACCAAGAAAGCTAGCTCGATTTTCGAAACTAACCTTCCAAGATGTTCTAATTCTAAGCCATGTAATGGTGACTGTTATGCAAAGTAAAATATCATTTTTATCAGGTATATCTGAACAGCCCCTGCTTGACGCTGGTTATCAAAACGCGCTAGTTGCCAATCTGAGTGACATCATTGTGCATCTGAATTACATCATTCGAGACGCATAAATTTTTTTTCTTTGTCGATCACAGGTCTCTCCCTATTAGGGGCCTGTTGTAAGGAGTACTTTATGCAGGATTCACCAGAAGTATCGATTACAACGCTATCACTTCCCAAAGGTGGCGGTGCTATCAATGGTATGGGAGAAGCGCTAAGTGCTGCCGGCCCTGATGGAATGACCACTCTATCTCTGCCATTGCCCCTTTCGACCGGCAGAGGGACTGCGCCTAGATTATCGCTGATTTACAGCAGCAGTGCAGGTAACGGGCCTTTCGGTATCGGCTGGCAATGTGGCGTCATGACTATTAGCCGACGCACCCAACATGGCATTCCACAATACGGTAATGACGACACGTTCTTATCCCCACAAGGCGAAGTCATGAATATTGCCATGAATGACCAAGGGCAGCCAGATATCCGTCAAGGCGTTAAGACGCTGCAAGGCGTGACCTTGCCAATCTCCTATACCGTGACTCGCTATCAAGCCCGCCAGATCCAAGATTTCAGCAGAATCGAATATTGGCAACCTACTTCCGGTCAAGAAAGGCGAGCTTTCTGGCTGATATCGTCACCGGACGGCCAACTGCACATCTTAGGGAAAACCGCACAGGCTTGTCTGGCAAACCCGCAAAATGATCAACAAATCGCCCAGTGGTTGCTGGAAGAAACCGTGACACCAACCGGTGAACATGTCAGCTATCAATACCGGGCCGAAGATGAAGCCGATTGTGACGACAATGAAAAAACCGCTCATCCCAATGCAACCGCACAGCGCTATCTGGTACAGGTGAACTACGGTAACATCAAACCACAAGCCAGCCTGTTCGTACTGGATAACACACCTCCGACACCGGAAGAGTGGCTGTTTCATCTGGTCTTTGACCACGGTGAACGCGATACTTCACTTCATACCGTGCCGAAATGGGATGCAGGTACAGCACAATGGCCTGTACGCCGGGATATCTTCTCTCGCTATGAATACGGTTTTGAAGTGCGTACTCGCCGCTTATGTCAACAAGTACTGATGTTTCACCGTACCGCGCTAATGGCCGGAGAAGCCGGTACCCATGACGCCCCGGAACTGGTTGGACGCCTAATACTGGACTACGATAGAGATGCCAGCGTCACTACATTGATTGCCGCCCGCCAATTGAGTCACGAACAGGACGGCAGCCCAATCACCCTGCCACCTTTAGAATTAGCCTGGCAGCGGTTCGACCTAGAGAAGATGCCAACATGGCAACGTTTTGATGCATTAGATAATTTTAACTCGCAGCAACGTTATCAATTGGTTGATCTGCGGGGAGAAGGGTTGCCGGGTATGCTGTACCAAGAACGCGGCGCTTGGTGGTATAAAGCGCCGCAACGTCAGGAAGACGGAGACAGTAATGCCATCACTTACGGCAAAATCGCCCCACTGCCTACCCTACCCAGTTTGCAGGATAATGCCTCATTGATGGATATCAACGGAGACGGCCAACTGGATTGGGTAGTCACCGCCTCCGGTATTCGCGGATACCATAGCCAGCAACCCGATGGAAAATGGACGCACTTTACGCCAATCAATGCCTTACCAGTGGAATATTTTCATCCAAGCGTCCAATTCGCTGACCTTACCGGGGCAGGCTTATCCGATTTAGTGTTAATCGGGCCGAAAAGCGTGCGTCTGTACGCCAACCAGCGAAACGGCTGGCGTAAAGGACAAGATGTCCCACAATCCACAGGTATCACTCTGCCCGTTACTGGAACCGACGCCCGCAAACTGGTGGCTTTCAGCGATATGCTCGGTTCCGGTCAACAACATCTGGTGGAAATTAGAGCTAATCGTGTTACCTGTTGGCCGAATCTGGGACATGGCCGTTTCGGTCAACCACTGACCCTGCCAGGATTTAGCCAGCCCGAAACTAGCTTCAATCCCGAACGGCTATTTTTGGCGGATATCGACGGCTCCGGCACCACTGACATTATCTATGCGCAATCCAGCTCTTTGCTCATTTATCTCAACCAAAGTGGTAATCAGTTTGATGCCCCGCTGACGTTAGCTTTGCCAGAAGGCGTACAATTTGACAACACTTGCCAACTCCAAGTCGCCGATATTCAGGGATTAGGGATAGCCAGTCTGATCCTGACAGTGCCACATATGGTGCCACATCACTGGCATTGTGATTTGTCGTTAACCAAACCTTGGTTGCTAAATGTGATGAACAATAACCGGGGCGCACATCATACTCTACATTATCGTAGCTCCGCGCAATTCTGGTTGGATGAGAAATTACAGCTCACCAAAGCAGGCAAATCCCCGGCCTGTTACCTGCCGTTTCCAATGCATCTGCTGTGGTATACCGAAATTCAGGATGAAATCAGCGGTAACCGGCTCACCAGTGAAGTCAGTTACCGCCACGGTGTCTGGGATGGTAAAGAGCGGGAATTCAGAGGATTTGGTTGTATCAAACAGACAGATACCACAACATTTTCTCACGGCACCGCCCCCGAACAAGCGGCACCGTCACTGAGTATTAGCTGGTTCGCCACCGGGATAGATGAAGTAGACAGCCAATTAGCCACAGAATATTGGCAGGCAGACACCCAAGCTTATAGCGGATTTGAAACCCGTTATACCATCTGGGACAACACTAACCAGACAGATCAAGCATTCACCCCCAATGAGACACAACGTAACTGGCTAACGCGGGCACTTAAAGGCCAACTGCTACGCACCGAGCTCTATGGCCTAGACGGAACGGATAATCAAACGGTGCCTTATACCGTCAGTGAATCACGCTATCAGGTACGCTCTATTCCCGTAGAGAAAGAAACCGAATTATCTGCCTGGATTACCGCCATTGAAAATCGCAGCTACCACTATGAACGTATCATCAGTGATCCACAGCTCAGCCAAAGTATCTGGCTGCAACACGATATCTTTGGTCAATCACTGCAAAGTGTCGATATTGCCTGGCCTCGCCGCGAAAAACCGGCAGAAACCCCCTACCCGCCAACCCTGCCGGAAACACTATTCGACAGTAGCTATGATGATCAGCAACAACAATTACGTCTGGTGAGGCAAAAAAATAGCTGGCATCACCTGACTGACGGAGAAAACTGGCGATTAGGTTTACCAAATGCACAACGCCGTGATGTTTATACTTATGACCGGACCAAAATTCCGGCCGAAGGGATCTCTCTTGAAGTCTTGCTGAAAGCCGATGGCCTGCTAGCAGATGAAAAAGCGGCCGTTTATCTGGGGCAACAACAGACGTTTTACACCGCCGGTCAAGCGGAAGTCACTCTAGAAAAGCCCACGTTACAAGCACTGGTCGCGTTCCAAGAAACCGCCATGATGGATGATACCTCATTACAGGCGTATGAGGGCGTGATTGAAGAACAGGCGTTGCATACCACACTGATACAGGCCGGTTATCAGCAAGTCGCGCGGTTATTTAATACTGGATCAGAAAGCCCGGTATGGGTGGCACGGCAAGGCTATACCGATTACGGTGATGCCACACAGTTCTGGCGGCCTCAAACTCAGCGTAACTCGTTGCTGACAGGGAAAACCACACTGACCTGGGATACCCATCGTTGTGTAATAATTCAGACTCAGGATGCCGCTGGATTAACGACGCAAGCCCGTTACGATTATCGTTTCCTTACGCCAGTACAACTGATAGATATTAATGATAATCAACATATTGTGACATTGGATGCACTAGGTCGCGTGACCACCAGCCGGTTCTGGGGTACGGAGGCAGGGCAGACCACAGGCTACTCCAACCAGCCCTTTACACCACCGGACTCCGTAGATAAAGCGCTAGCGTTAACAGGAGTACTCCCCGTTGCCCAATGTTTAGTCTATGCCGTTGATAGCTGGATGCCGCTGTTATCTTTGTCTCAGCTTTCTCAGTCACCAGAAGAAGCAGAAGCGCTATGGGCGCAACTGCGTGCCGCTCATATGGTTACCGAAGATGGGAAAGTGTGTGCGCTAGGCGGGAAACGGGGAATAGTCCATCAGAACCTAACGATTCAACTCATCTCGCTATTGGCAAGTATTCCCCGTTTACCTCCACATGTACTGGGGATCACCACTGACCGCTACGATAACGATCCTCAACAACAGCACCAACAGACGGTGAGTTTTAGTGATGGTTTTGGCCGGTTACTCCAGAGTTCAGCCCGTCATGAGCCCGGTGATGCCTGGCAACGTAAAGAGGACGGTGGGCTGGTTGTGGATGCAAATGGCGTTCTGGTCAGTGCCGCTACAGACACCCGATGGGCTGTTTCTGGCCGCACAGAATACGACGACAAAGGCCAACCTGTGCGTACCTATCAACCCTATTTTCTGAATGACTGGCGCTATGTTAGTGATGACAGCGCACGAGATGATCTGTTTGCCGATACCCATCTTTATGATCCACTGGGACGGGAATACAAGGTCATCACCGCTAAGAAATATTTGCGAGAAAAACTGTACACTCCGTGGTTTATTGTCAGCGAGGATGAAAACGATACAGCATCAAGAAACACATAATTTTATCCGTTGCCCCGCAGTATATTGCGGGGCAATATCTAATCAATTATGAAGATTCAGCATTTCCGTTAAATATTAACGTCAATGTTCTTTCTTGGTAAAAGCCGGAACAGGATCAGGTGTCGGAACAGAGCTATCGCAATTATAATGCTCTCCTGTCAGCCCTATTTTTTTGCAAGCCGTAGACAAAAGAGCATTAGGTGTCGCCCACTCATCTTTCCAGTCACTACCGTCATAACGTTCATTCTTAAATAGATCCCACATTATAAGGCCCGTTTTACCATATTTGATCGTACCATCTAATATGCTGTTAAGAGCGCTCTTCGTCAGCGGTAAATTACCGGTTGCGGGTTTACCAACTTCAAACCCAACCGTAATAGGCGGCAAAACCAATAATTTTTGCGGTTGAATTGATGCCTGAGCGTAGTTACGCGCCCCTTTTAGTTTGACATGGAAGGTAACAACTTCATTGCCTGATTTAAGCCAGTTAATATATTGACCATAATAATACTTAACCTGCCCAGGAAGGTCACAAGGAATATATGTTTCACCTCCCCCAATAAATCCACAATCTTTTTCACTTAAATCATAGGTCATTACACCAATATAACTGAGTCGATTGATCAGATTGGGGTAACTCAGCGCGGTATTGTAAATCAAACCATAGAGATTGCCTCCCCACCAAGCACCACCATAAATATCACTATTCCTCGCATTAGTTCCCCAGTTAGCGGACATATTCGGGATACCTCCCGTTGCAGGACCTGCGGTACTTAGCTTAAGTGATGGTTTAACTGCATTAATTGAAGTATAAAAAGACTTTAAAATAGCAGCGAATTTATCCACGGTTGCCGGCATTGCACGGGGAATTTTCTCTGCGCCAGGAACAATATTCATTGACGCATCATAAACATAACTGCCTAGTCCCTTTGCTATTAAAGTTGATGTAATAAGGGTTTCACTGTTATTAGGAGGAACCTTGATTGAGTCAGGCGTTAATTTCCAGCTTTTTGCATTAATATCAGCGTGCCAGAATTCTTCATAATCCACATCAATTCCGGCTACACCTAAATCGGCCGCCAAATTAACAATATTTCTATATGCCTTATCTGCGGCTTTACCCGTAATAGTACTGTCAAATCGAGGAATTTTAGTCAGTGGATTGGGGAAAATATCATAAACTGCACCGGGTTCATTACCACAAGCATCCTTTTTGCCGGCAGTTATATCATAAATTTTCGGATAACAACTAAAATTCCATCCACCTATAGCAATATAAGTACTCACTCCATGAGATTTTAAATCAGCGATAACACCTTTTAATGCCACAAAATCAGCCCTGGCATTTTCAGCTTCTTTCGTGCTAATACTTTGACCAGAAGTACAGATATAACCAAACAATCCTGAACATTTCAGACTGTTTTTCTCATAGTTAACAAAACTAGGCTGGACAAAAGACAATACCAGCATATTAAAGTTACTCTTGTTCTTATAAATATCTCTACTTAATTTTTTAAAGTTATCAAGACTGGCATAATATTCTTTAGTATCAACCTGCGCAGCAGGCCCACTCAGATAATATGCAGATATTTTAGGATTGGCGGCAATAACATTTCCTGACATGAAAAAGAATAATATAGAGCTTGCTAATAAACGTCGGTTTAATTTGTATTTAGACATATATCTATCTCCACTTGGTTAACATTACTTTTCCGATTACAGTCAATGAGTTATAATGACACTTCATTGCCTTTTCATCATGAACGGTATAAGTTTTTCCCTAATAGAGCGTTAATATGTTCAGTCTGTTATTATAGACTGTGATGTAGTTACTAATCGGTTATATTAGCATTAATTATTTCAATGCACCAATTTCATAATAGTGTAGTTTTCTCCGTTGTCCACAAAAGACCTAGAAATTAGTTGTAATAATATTTCTCTCTAATCTATCTAAATAAAAAAATATTATTATATGATAATTCCACCAGATTATATTTATGTTAATTAATTACTACAGGCGTAACGCTTTAGAGATAATTATTTCCTTCTGCAATTGAATTCAGATTATTACTAAATACAGTTTCCAATCTACACCCAATATATATCCCGAGTCTTAGGAAGATTATTTTAATTAATATTATTGAAATTAAACAAATAAATTACCTCACCAAAAATATAAATAAATTACGCTTATTTCATTTTCATTAAGAACATCATGAGTTCCTATAAGCTATAAATAGTGTACAAGCAGATTCGCAATAATAGTTAATTACAGCTTGTGCAAACCTGCTTATGAATGAACAGTGAACCACCAGCAACACGCAAAACCCGGAGTATACATGTTAATAGAGAACCCATTGCTTTAAATAAACGCTCTCTGTTATCAGGCAAATTATGCCCAAAAACTTCAACGATTCTTCAACAAATTATAAAAACCTATAAAAAGGTATTATCTTAAATTTGCCTAATTAATGATCAAGCTCGTATACTCACTGGGCGTTAAGACAGATCTGGAATAGCACGTAGCTTACTTAGTCGCTCAAAATGTATTCCAGCAAGTGAAACAAAGTTAAAACACAGGAAAATTATCATGACACGTTTAGGCTTATCTATAACTGTATTATCACTGTTATTCTCTGGCGCAGTATTGGCTGCACCTAGCACACCGGTAACCCAATCTTCGGATACCAAAGTGACTGCTTCCCATACAGCAAATACCAAAGCAGAGAAGAAATCGGGTAAAACCACACCTAAACAACACTCACACCAAAAGGCAGCAAGCAAAGAAGCCAAGAAGACTCACTGAGTTTTCCAGCATGAAGCCACTACACGCAGCAATAGTTATGACACAAGTTTGACAGCGTCATAAACTGTAAATTCAGGGGGGAAATCCCCCCCTCAACGTATTAAAGTGAAAAGCTTAACAAGTGCCTTCGGTATCTTCATCACCATAATATTTAACACCAATCCTGATAATATCCCGCGCCTGAGATTTACGGTGTTTATTCGTATCACGCAATGAATAGATACAACCACAATATTCCTGCTGATAAAATCTTTCCCGTTTACTAATTTCAATCATCCGGGCTGAACCACCTTGCTTACGCCAGTTGTAATCCCAGTATTGAATTCCCGGATACTGACTTGCCGCTCGTTTTCCACAATCATTTATCTGCTGCATGTTTTTCCAACGGGAAATGCCCAACGAGCTTGAAATAACGCTGAAATTATTTTCATAAGCATATAAAGCAGTACGCTCAAAACGCATATCAAAGCACATGGTGCAACGAACCCCTCTTTCTGGCTCCCATTCCATACCTTTAGCGCGTTCAAACCAGTTATCACTGTCATAATCCGCATCCACAAATGGCACATTGTGTTGCTCCGCAAAGCGAATGTTCTCTTCTTTGCGAATTAAATATTCCCGTTTTGGATGAATATTCGGATTATAGAAAAAAACGGTGTAATCAATTCCAGAGGCATGTAGCGCTTCCATCACTTCACCAGAACAAGGCGCACAACAAGAGTGCAATAATAATCGTTCCGCATTATCCGGTAACGTTAAAACAGGGCGAACATAGTTTTCCATTTAGCAGGCTCCATATAATTATAAGAATTAATTATAGAATATAGTTATTTTTAGCTTCAAATTTTTCGAATGAAATTCATCATGACTGGCTTGTTTTTACGATCCTTATCTTTGTGATCCTTACCTTTGTAATCATAGTAAATTACTTGAAATTCTGGCAGGTTCCACCGTCATATTGTCGTCATCAAAGTTTGTACGAGGAAGTTCACTACAGATAAATTTGTTTTATGCTGATAGTTAACTAAATTATAGCCAAATTCAGATGCTTTTAACCAAAATAATTTAAACGGAGACCAAGATGCGCCATGCAATTTCCCTGAGTGACCTCTCTTTTCCGGCCATCACCGCCGGATTTGTCGCTGTTCTGGTTGGATATACCAGTTCCGCGGCCATTATCTTTCAAGCCGCTGAAGCTGCCGGCGCTACCCCCCTACAAATCGGCGGCTGGCTAAGTATGCTAGGATTTGGGATGGGCATCAGCTCCCTGGGATTATCGCTTTATTACCGAACACCCGTCCTTACCGCATGGTCAACACCGGGTGCCGCGCTACTAGCGACAACGCTGCCAGGAACATCAATCAACGAAGCCATTGGTATCTTTATTTTTGCTTCAGCGCTGATCTTGCTGTGCGGTATTACTGGCCTGTTTGCCCGGTTGATGAACTATATTCCACAGGCACTTTCCGCAGCCATGCTGGCCGGTATTCTGTTACGCTTTGGTTTGGATGCCTTTTCCTCATTTTCAGTCAACTTCGTACTAACTGCCGGAATGTGTTTGACTTATCTTCTGGCACGCAGATATTTATCCCGCTATGCCATCATCTTAACACTATTATCAGGGCTGATTATCGCCGCTTTACAGGGAGATATTCACTTTGAACAACAATCTACAATCGCGTTTGCCACCCCTGAATTTATTGCACCCAGTTTCACACTCTCTTCGCTATTGAGTATCGGCATCCCATTTTTTATCGTCACGATGGCATCTCAAAATGCGCCCGGCATCGCAACACTGAAAGCCGCAGGGTATCCGGTTTCTGTTTCATCACTGATAAGCTGGACTGCGCTCATTTCACTCATTTTGTCACCTTTTGGTGGTTTTTCCGTCTGTATTGCCGCTATTACAGCCGCAATTTGTATGAGCCAGGAAATCCACTCTGACCCGAATCGCCGTTATATGGCCGCTGCCGTAGCGGGCGTGTTTTACCTGATAGCGGGCCTGTTCGGCGGCTCAATAAGTATGTTATTCAGCGCTCTACCGACTGCGCTTATTCATGTTATCGCCGGATTAGCATTGCTTGGAACCATTTCTGGCAGCTTGCTACAGGCATTACAGAATGAAAAGCAACGAGACGCCGCAGTAATCACATTTTTGATCACCGCTTCCGGCGTGACGTTACTTGGAGTAGGCGCTGCATTTTGGGGATTAATCGGTGGCGTAATAACCATGATGCTTCTATCTTTGCCTGAGAAAAACAAAATCGCTCATTAAACATACAGTAAAATTATACTTTTCAGCATCTTATGATATTTCTTATCTATAAGAGTTGTGCTAATTTGCCGGGTTTGTTGCGCTTTAAATATTACGGTGAGAAATCAATAGCCTTAAATGAAAACTTTAATTTCCCTACTAGCAAAACCGAGCTTCCTATTATGAAATTTTTTGACATAAAATTTTCTGATATTAGCAAGTTAGCTGTTCTTTCATCATGCTTGGCAATCCCCTATAGCTACGCTGATGACCACCCAATTCTTTCTCTCTCTGTCAGCCAGTCAGGAGGGAACCAAACGACTGCTGATGGTAGTTTATCCAGAAAGCCAAATAAGCAAGAATCACGGATACTCCCGATTTGGGGTAATGAGGCCAGAGCTAAAGGTTATGACCTACCGGAACCTTTTGGTGCCAGTTACGGTTATATGAATATGCGGCAGAATATCATTGTAGATGATATTAAAATCATTATACCGGACACCCCAGGCTTTGAAGACATACTGGATATAAACACAGGAAAAACCAGAGAAAAGAATGAATCACATATGCTCAAGCTGGATACTTGGGTTCTGCCTTTTCTGAATGTTTATGGCGTTTATGGCTGGACAAAAGGCTCATCGAAAACCAACATTGAGGGAATCAGTTTTCTTGGTCAGACTATTAAGGGAATGAAAGATATTCCCTTCGCACTAGATTTTAAAGGTAAAACCTATGGTGGCGGTTTTACTCTGGCAGGGGGTTACGATCAATTTTTCGGTACGCTTGATACCAACTATACCTACACCAGTCTGGATATTCTGGATGGTAAAATTAGCGCTCTGGTCGTCACTCCACGAATTGGTTATGAATTTGTATTCCAGCCAATCATTCCAGGGCAAGGAAATACCAAATTGCAAGTATGGACCGGTGGTATGTACCAGAAAATTACTCAGGAATTTGAAGGCAATATTAGTAATCTGGATTTACCCCCCATGTTTGACAAATTGGTAAGTGCATTCGACGATTATGAAAATATGAAATTCAAAGTAAAACAGCATGTTGCATCTCGCTGGAATAATACCGTCGGCGCAAGGCTGGAAGTCACACGCAATTTCAATATGCTGACTGAAGTTGGCTTTAACAAACGTAACAGCTTCTACATTTCAGGTGAGTTCCGCTTTTAATGAACATCCGTTGTACTTTATATGGGCTGGCTTTAGTCAGCCTTTTTATTTCTGATCTCTCATATGGTGAAGCACCACTCAGCAGGGAAAAAATCGATGGCTGGCTGGAAAAATTAGGTGGCAGTAATACCTATGACAGCAGTAAAGCGATTGATTGGGGTATTTTACCCGGCCCTTTTTATACGCCAGAGTTAGGTGCCGGTCTCGGTGTTGCTGTCGTTGGTCTTTATCGGCCAGATGATCATGACCATACCAGCCAAACCTCTTCTCTTTCCCTAAATGGATTTGCCTCTTCAACAGGCGCCTTTGGCTTCACATTTGATAACTACAGTTTCTTTGCTGATGATCAATGGCGGTTTTTCCTTTCCGGTACCTTGAACAACGTTCCCACTTATTACTGGGGAACAGGATATCAAGCAGGTAAGGTAGATGATCGCAAAGAAAAATATCACTCACAGGAACTGCACCTGCAACCCAGAATGCTCTATCGAGTTGCTGATTCTACCTATTTAGGCGCTGGCTGGAATTTTTCATCATTACACGCCAAAGACCCTGATAGCGGCGCTAAAAAACTTTTTGCAGCAGAAAACGATGGCCGGTCCATATTGAGTTCGGGCGTCAGTGCCTATTTCAGCTACGACACACGGGATTTTCTGCCTAACGCTCATCAAGGACACGTTCTTGATATTACCTACACCCATTTTTCCCCGGCATTAGGCAGTGACAGCCGGTTTAATACCGTTGATATGCAATACAGCACCTATTATCAATTAGATGAAAAATCTGTACTGGCATTCGATAGTTATGGTCGTTTCACTGACGGCCAAGTGCCCTGGAATATGCTGTCAATGCTAGGTAATAGTAATCAGATGCGTGGATATTATGAAGGTAGATACCGGGACAAAAATGTTATCAGCACCCAATTGGAATATCGGCGCAAATTGGACTGGCGACACGGATTTGTCTTGTGGGCAGGGGCGGGCACCCTAAGCCATTATGCAAAAGATATTGGCTCAGAAAACTGGTTACCCACAGTTGGCGCTGGCTATCGTTTTGAATTCAAACCTAAAATGAATGTCAGACTGGACTTTGGTATCGGTAAAAAAAGCAATGGATTTTATTTTCAGGTAGGAGAGGCGTTTTGAAATTGCGTTTATGGATTGCTGCTTTAACGTTAGTTGCAGGATGCCAGGGAACTTTTTCTTCAATCGCACCAGTACAACCTGACTTAAATAGTGAAACAACCGCCGAAGCCACTCGTGCATGGCCGGTTCTTGCTCCGATTCCCTCTCCCGAAGGATTAAGAGCTTGCTGTGCTTTTGGCTACAATTTAAAAACTGAATTACTGACTATTCCAGTACCTTTTTACCACATAAGTAATGTGCTGGATGCCGATAATCTTGGGGCACATAATTATAACAACAGTTTTTTTGGTACCGTTGCTTCATTAACAGGACTCAATAATGAAAAAGTGGGGATGATATATACCCGCCGAGGCGGATTCATTGATATTTCCCATGTACGGGATACCGCTGATAATGCGGTTTTTCTGTTCAGTCAAATCTGGCCTCGTCTTGGAGAAAAGTGGCAAATAGAACTCAGCAGCGAATTAGCATTACGCCGCATTCAATTCTATCAATTCACACCACCAGCAGCGATAGAACAACGTTATACCCTAACTGCTTATCTGGCCGTAAAATTGGCTTTTGAACTTGCTGCATGGCATGAAATCGCCCAATGGTACGGTTATCAGTCTGTACCGGGATTTTCTGAAAAAGTATCTGCGTTCTCTCCTGAAGATCTCTACTCTAATCTATTAGGCGCTCGTCTTTCCCTCTCTTTGATACTGGCAGGGCAAGTACCGTCAATGAAACAATACCGCCTATCAATGCAAGCCATTCTGCCATCTGCGCTACGTGAACTGGAAGCCTTATCCCCTGATGAAACGCGGAAAATGTTTGAACAGGTTGATGGTATCTGGTGGGACAGCACACGCCGTATACCTGATAAACGCTTAATCCTTCAACGTGATTTCCATACTCACAGCGATCGTACCCCTAATATGGTGCCTACAGAACAGCAAGTTCCGCTTAGGCTTACCCTGCCACAACAATATACTGGCTACAGATTATCTGAATTGGCCGAATTACAATTGTGGCCTAGCCGCCAGATGAAAGATCTTCCTGTACCAGAAAGCTACTGGATTGCACTTGATTTTCCACAATTGGCAGAAAAAGCAAAAGAACAACAAGAGAATCATTGATTCATATATTTTCTATGAAAGAATGAATATAACATTATGAATTAAAATATATGAGAAACTTTAGATTACTATTTCTCAAACAATAATCCCATTGTAATATCATCAATTATAATTCACTATTCCCATAATGTTACATCATAATATAAACTCAACATCATTCATAATAAAACCAAACTATGCCGACCATACTTAAATTAAGCTATAAAGAGAAATCCCACATCAATAAGGCATTATTCCACAGGATAAAAAACCGTATTGAAATATTTACAAAGATAAAAAACCAATAAACAACTGATATAAAATAATTAATATTACATAACATCTAAAAAACAAATCAAAAAATCATAAAAATATTAACTAGCTCAACAACCAAAAAAGAAACAAAATCTCAAAAAGATCACAAAAATAAGAACATAATTCTTAATTATACTCTTAATCTGTGTATTGCACTTATTTTTATCGAAAAATTAGACTTTCACTCTTAATTTAACTCAAATAACAAAAATCCCTTCTTAAATAGGTTTAATCGTCTATAATATACATTTCCAAGTTATAAATATGTATAAACAATATCAGCTTTATCTAAGTAGATAAAATAAGAACTTACATTATCAACAATTAGATTTATTCAACCAAAACTCAAGTTACTAAACTATTTTCAACTATATGATATATTGATTTTTATTTTAAATTTACAACATTAAATAAATTTAATAGATAAACACTCATATTGTTTTTTAATTTTTCTGATGTATTTGGGGATTCAGGGCCCCTATCTTCACCCCTGATAAAGTCAATTAAGATGTCCCTACTCCTGGAGAGGAAAAATGAATAAACTAGCGTTATCAACCACCGCCGCGCTTATTTTTGCTACAGGTTCTGCTGTTGCAGCCAATGATGCCGCTGGCGGTACATTACATTTCTCTGGTGCAGTCACTGATGCCACTTGTACTATTAACAGTGGTGCTTCAGCTAATCTGTCGATTATATTGGAACCTATCTCAGTCACTCAAGCCGGACAAAAAGAAGGCTTAATTGATTATGGGAAGAAAGCATTTTCACTAGAATTTTCTAACTGCCAGTCCAAAGCCGTTGGTTTTGATCCAGCAACCTCTATGTTGAAAATCCAGTTCTCATCATCACATACTATTTCTAACGATGCTAAGTACCTGGTTAACCAAGAACTCAATGCAAATGGTAAGCCGAAAAACGTAGGTATCGCTATTGTTAAACACACCGAAGAAAATAACCCTATTATGCTGAATAAAGCGTTTGATACAGGAATCAAAGGCTCAGAGGCAACACCTGAAATTGTCGATTTCTATGCGAAATACTACAAAGTAGGCACTGATGCTGCTGATCCAGGTAAAGTAGTAACGATGGTTACTTATCACGTTACTTATTTATAATTATTTACTACAATAAATAAAGCCTATTTAGATAAATAGGCTTATTTAATTTGGCAAAAATAACGTTATGAAGAAATTATTTTTAACTATATTATTAGGGATAACAACTCTATCTGCTCATGCCAACATCGTTATTAACACAACACGTGTTATTTATCCAGCCAGTAATAAAGAGGTATCAGTTCAATTATTAAATGCAGGGGATCAACCCTCCCTGGTACAATCCTGGATAGATGATGGCGATCCTAATTCAACACCTGAAACAGCTAAAGTCCCCTTTTTACTCACCCCCCCAGTCGTCAAAATTGATGGCAATAACGGGCAACAATTAAGAATTAAATACATCAGCAGCAATCTACCCACGGATCGTGAATCGCTGTTCTATTTAAATGTTCTGGATATTCCACCCATAGCAGAAAACATTGGCGATAAAAACGTTATGCAGATTGCTATTCGTACCCGAATCAAATTTTTCTATCGGCCAGACAAGCTTTCTATCTTACCGAAACAGATCCAACAACATATTGGATTAAAACGTGAGGGTAGCCAACTAAAATTGGAGAATTCATCACCCTATTTCATGAATATCGTCGGCCTTAAATCTTCTGACACTCAACCTAACTTACTAAATGAAGGAACAATTATAAAACCGTTCTCTTCTCATTCATTCAGTACCAATGAAAAAGTAAAAGTTGGAGACAAATTAACTCTGGCTATTGTTGATGATTTTGGTGCTATAAATAAATTAACTTTACCACTTCAATAGTGATATTACTGGCATAGCATAGAACATGATAAGACAAAAAATTAGTCCGTTAGCTCTGATAATAGGTACCCTTCTGTATACAGATTGTTTATGCTATGCCAAAACATTTAATACTGATTTTCTGGTTGGTGAATCTGCAAAAGCGGATTTATCCCGATTTTATACCACTTCAGAGCTACCCGCTGGCCGTTACGGTATTGACATATATCTGAATAATGACTGGAAAGGAAGATTTGATATTAATATCCAGAACGATGGCAAAGATATTTACTTACTCAATGAAGATCTTCCTAGGTTAGGTATAAAAATTGATAAAAACCAATTACCAGAATCAAATTTATCCAAAGATGAAATTCTTCTTACTAAAATAATACATGAAGGAACCGCTAATCTCGATGTTCCTAAACTCAGCCTGCATCTGGTCGTCCCGCAGGCATATATCAAAAACGAGCTAAAAGGCTATATCGATCCTGCGTTCTGGGACCGAGGTATCCCCGGAGCTATGCTGTCCTACAATGCCAACTATTACCATACTCAAAATAGGAATAAACAAAACCGCGACCGTGAAAATGAAGATAATGCTTACGTGTCACTTAATAGCGGTTTGAATCTATTTGGCTGGCAATTACGTGATCAATCCTCTTATCACTACACGCGTTCAAATGGTGATAAATGGAGTAACAATACCCGTTATCTGCAACGAGGAATTTCATCAATTAATTCAGAATTTCGCATTGGTGATAGCTATACATCAAGCGATTTATTCGACTCTTTCCGCTTCCGAGGTATCAATTTGAAAACAGATATGCGCATGTACCCTGATGCCTGGCAAGGGTTTTCCCCTATCGTCCGTGGAGTTGCGCAGACTAACGCTCTGGTAAAAATCACCCAAAATAATATTGTTATTTATCAAGGTAATGTACCACCCGGGCCGTTTGCTATTGAGGCTATTTTACCAACAGGTTCAGGTGGTGATTTGCTAGTTGAAGTGACGGAAGCAGACGGACGTACTAACAGTTTTACCGTCCCCTTTTCATCCGTTCCTAATATGATGAAAGAAGGTCTTGGCAAATATGATATCAGTGCAGGTAAAACACATATTGCCAACAGTCGTTATAAACCAAACTTTTTTCAAGCCAGCTACCAATATGGTTTTAATAATGTCCTGACCGGTTATACAGGCACCATTATCAGTAAAGATTATTACTCACTACTGTTAGGTAGTGGTTTTAATCTACCAATTGGCGCTGTATCAATTGACGTTTCGCAGTCCAGCGCCAAATTTGATAATAGCCCAACCATGAAAGGCCAAAGCTACAAATTAGCTTATAGCCGCTATATCCCACAAACAAAAACAAATTTTTCGCTGGCGGCTTATCGTTATTCAACTAAAAATTATCTCACCCTAATCGATGCGATTGATCTGCATGACTGGATAAGCAACGGATATAACCAACAATACTATTCTCATCAAAAAAATACCTTTAATATCAATTTGAACCAGAATCTTGGTAGTCGTGCAGGTTCACTTTTTCTTTCGGGAACATTCCGTGATTACTGGGGAACCCAGAATAAAAGTAGAGAATATCAAATGGGGTATTCCAACAGTCTGGGGAAAATCAATTATTCCCTGACAGCAAGCCGTGTCCGATACAATATCAATGAAACAGAAAGTAAAGAGGAACAGCGCTACTATCTGATGCTGTCTGTTCCTTTTGAGTTGTTTGGTTACCCTGCCTATTTGACCAATAATGTCTCAATCAATGAAAGTCACTATGACAACAGTAACTTAGGATTAAGCGGCAGCGCAGGCCCAAACAACCGTTTAAATTACCACTTCAACATTTCAGATCAGAAAAATGGTTCGACAACAACCAGTGCAAATTTGACCTACAAAACATCCGTTTCCACATTGAGTAGTTCTTATAGCCAGTCCAAGGAGTACCGCCAAATGGGGCTTGGCGCAACCGGCAGTTTAGTTGCTTATCGAAGCGGAATTCTGGCTGCTAATCAAGTTGGGGAAACTTTCGCCATCATTGACGCACCGGGCACAGCAAATGCTTCTGTGAATGGTGATAAAAGCATGGTGACAAACAACAGCGGTAAATTGCTGATACCTTATCTTTCTCCTTATCGTAAAAATGCCATCATGCTAGATACCAGTGAAGTGCCAGAAGATGCGGCTGAACTTATCGGTAACATCAGAGATGTTGCGCCATATTCCGGTGCGATTACCCATATCGGATTTAAAACAGACCAGCGGAAGACTTTTGTCTTCTACGCCGCTCAGGCTGATGGTAAACCTTTACCTTTCGGTACTGAAATTGTCGATTCAGAAGGTAACAGCTTAGGATACGTTGGTCAGGGTAGTATGGTTTTCCTACGTATAGAAAAATTACCACAGCAAATTTATGTCCACATCGGTCAACTAGGCGAAAAGAGCTGCATAATAAATAATCCACAGCCTGAAATGGGCTCAACCGCCAATATTTGCCGTTAAGGGAGAAGATAATGAAACTTAAGCCATTGTACCTTAAACCATTGTATCTGGCGGCCATAATCAGTCTGAGCAGTAGCATAGCCTATGCAGATTGCCAACCCAAATATGCAATACCGGCACCGGCAATCCTGGTTGATATGACAGATCATCTCACTCTGAACAGTAATGCAACCTGGATACTCAACACCCAATATTCTGGCTATTTTACATGCACAAGAAATTCACTATGGAAACAAAACTCTGTCGCTAACGGTTCGCCTTTTACTAAAAACAAAGTTGTTTTAGGATTCAATGGTGGCAAAGATTATGCCGAAGTGACTATCACGAATCTTTCTCCTAGCAACAGTATTAATCTGGGAAACAGTAACGACACATACCCTGCCAGCAAATTGCAAGCCCAATTTACACTTAATATAAAGCTACTGAGTGGCAGACCCGGTGGTAGTAATATTCACGTCTTTTCCGGCAATTCCGCAACATTAAAAACTGCTGTCATTGCGATGGATACCACCAACTTAGGACTCCTTGACGCCATTCTCCGTTTCGCTACCGATTTCCTGACCTTTATTCTTACCTGGGAGTGGCCGACACATTCTGAAGATATCTATTATCAACCCATCACAATGATTTTTAATCACAGAGATACAACTTGTCACTTCTTAAATGCGGGATTGACAGTGAATCTACCAAAAGTCAACCGCATTAGATTGCTTAACGGAACAGATAAAGGAGAAACACCTTTTACCCTTAACTTTGAATGCAAATATCTCCAAAACGGTAAAACTTCACGCTCAGTTAAAGTTTACCTGAGCAGTAATCATCTGCTACCAAATGACAATCGAACTTTAATTGACAGCAAAGCAGGTGCCGCTAAAGGTGTTGGTATCCGTGTTTCTCAGACAAGTGATTCAACGCCGATAACTTTCAGTGCTTCGCAATCCTCATCCCACGGCGCAACACTACTATTCAGCAAAAACTCCGGCAATGTCATCGATAAACACTTTACCATCGACCTTAATGCTTACTACCACGTTTATGATCCCCAAAACATCATAGCAGGGGAACTGAAAGCAACTTCTGTACTGAACTTTGAATACAATTAATCAAGAGGCAAAGGAGATGTCTCTTATTTCCCTCATTCGAATTAAAATTTTATGTTTCAATAAGTAATAATTTGTAATAAAGTGTTTCTATAGAAAAATTCATTTACATTTATAATCTACCCTGAATTGATGTAACACAATGATAATCCTAACATTAAGTAATCATTCAAACTCGCTTAATTTATCAATAAAATAGTGTAATTCTATGAAAAATAGAAAAAACATACTTTCACTTATCAATAAAATTAAAAAAAACAATATCAAGATAATATTTCCAAATCTTATTAAATAATAAATAAAAATAACAACCAATCAGCAACAAAAATATACCTTAAGGATAAAAAAAATACAAAAAAACACATAAACAGAAAAACAAAACATATGAAAACATTCAACTTATATTGATTAAAAATTAAAAAAAACAATTAAAATCAATGATATATGAATTGATCGAAAATAAAAACTTTAGGAGAAAATATAATTACACGTAATATAAAAATGTGATAAATAATTTAACCTAGCACAAGAACAATATAACTTTAATTCTCCAAAAACACTTTTAATATAAAAATAGAAAGATAAATATTTATATTATCAGGTAGATTCACATAATAAGTGCAACATCGTTAATCTGGAAGTAAACATGTTCGTATTCCCTTAAATAATTCATTCGGTGTTTTCCCACCCCGTGTTTTTCGGGGGCGATTATTTAATCGGTTTACCACAAAATTTATTTCCTGATCAGAGATTTCATTAAAATCGGTTTCCTTTGGAAAGTATTGTCTGATTAACCCATTGATATTCTCATTGATCCCTCTTTCCCAAGGCGAATAAGGGTGAGCAAAGTAAATTTGGGTTTCTAATTTTTCACTGATGATTTCATGATCTGCGAACTCCAAACCGTTATCGAACGTGATGGTCTTAACCTTTTGTTTTAACGGAAATAATACTTTCACTGCCGCTTT